>USHF01000158.1 GCA_900554465.1 uncultured Collinsella sp. | reverse complement strand
CGCATGTCTCGTGGGCTCGGAGATGTGTATAAGAGACAGGGTCGGCCCGCGCGTTGCGGGCTAGTTAGATCGCGGGCTCAAACTACGCTGCGTTTCGAAGTCCTTCATGTACGAGGCCAGTGCCTGCACGTCTTCCATGGTTACGGCGTTGTAGACGCTGGCGCGCATGCCGCCTACCAGACGATGGCCCTTGACGTTTTGAATCTGGTGCTCGGCCGCGCCTGCGACAAAGGCCGCGTCGAGTTCGGCGTCGCCGGTGCGGAAGGTGACGTTGGCGATGGAGCGGCTGTCGGCCTGCGTGGTGCCATGGAACAGCACACTGTGCTCGAGCAGGTCATAGAGCAGGTTGGCCTTGGCCCAGTTGCGCTCGGCCATGGCGGCAAGTCCGCCGGTCTCCTCGACCCACCGGAACACCTTGCCGCACACGTAGATGCCAAAGGTGTTGGGCGTGTTGAGCATGGAGCCCTTGGCGGCCTGGGTCTTAAGGTCCATGTACTGCGGCGCCCGCGCAAAGGCGGGGCCGTCGGCGATGAGGTCGTCGCGCACGATAACCACGGTCACGCCCGCGGCGCCGGCGTTTTTCTGCGCGCCGGCGTAGATGAGCCCGTAGCGCTCAACATCGAGCGGCTGCGACAGAAAGCAGCTCGAGACATCTGCGACCAGCGGTACGTCGCCGCAAGCGGGCAGCTCGTGGTACATGGTGCCAAAGATGGTGTTGTTCTGGCAGATGTAAACGTAGTCGAGCCCGTCGCTCGCGGCCTCGGCGGCAATGCGCGCGTTGATGTCGGCCATGTCGGGGATGCGATCGAAGTTGGTGTCCTCGGAGCTCGCGAGCAGCACGGCCTCGCCGTACTTGGCGGCCTCCTTGTATGCCTTGTTGGCAAAGTTGCCGGTCACGATGTAGCCGGCGCGGCCGCGGCGCATGAGGTTCATGGGGATGCCCGCAAACTGCAGCGTGGCGCCGCCCTGCAAAAACAGGACACGGTAGTTGTCGGGGATGCTCAGCAGGCGACGCAGGGTTGCCTCGGCGTCGTCGATGATCTGCTGGTACATGCTAGATCGATGGCTCATCTCGAGCACGGACATGCCGCAACCGCGGTAGTCCATCATCTCGTCGGCGATCTCGGCGAGCACGCTTGTGGGCAGCGCTGCCGGGCCAGCTGAGAAGTTGTGCACACGTGCCATCTTCTAGTTCCCCCTTGTAGTCGTTTGGACGTTCGGGTTACTTTAGCACAGTGGAGCGCCAGGCGCGACCGCATCACGGTAAAACTCGAGTGCGTCGCTATGATTTACAGGATGGTTACATGGGGGAGGGGTGCTTTACTCCTCAGGCAAATCCAAATCTGCGAGCGAAGACATGAGGTTCCTAGGCGCTTGATCTCTTCGTCCTAAAGTAGCTACCTCCTAGTCACTACGATGCTAGCGTGGCGATGACGGCTTCGTCGCCGGCGTATATTAGGGTGTTGCCGTCGGGGATGATCGTTTGGCCTTCGCGCTTGAGCATCACCACAATAAACGGATGTTTGCCTTGCGGCACATCGCACAGGCGCTGGCCGGCCAGGCGACCGTGGGGAGTCACGGTGACCTCGCGCAGCGTAACTTCGGTACGCTCTTCAAACGTCGGCGCGGCCATCACCAGCAGATCGCCTTCCTGGATCACGGTGTCGCCATTGGGCAGTACCGGGTGCGCCCCGTCGCGCAGCACCAGGACCACGAGCATATTTGTGGCGCTGCCAATGTCCGCGAGCGAGCGTCCGGCAAACGGATGTCCAGCGCACACCTTGAGCTTTACAAACGACATGCCGTCCTCGTCGCGGTAGTCGTTAAAGGTGCGGCGCACGTCGCCGGTCGCATCGATCATATCGAGCTTCTTCGCCACCGCCGGCAGCAGCGAGCCCTGCACCACAATGCTCGACACGGCAATCACAAACACCAGGTCAAACAGGTCGTGTCCGCCGGGAACGCCGGCCACCACGGCAAAGAGGCTAAACACGACCGAAGCTGCTCCGCGCAGGCCCGCCCAGCTTACGAGCGCGACCTGGCGGGGGTTCGTCTTAAAGGGCGCCAGGAGCACGCCGACGGCGATGGGGCGGCTCACGTAGAGCATAAACGCCATGAGCGCCAGGCCCGGCAGCAGCATCTGTGGTAGGCGTGCGGGCGTGACGAGCAGGCCGAGCAAGAAGAAGATCGTCATCTCGGCCATCTCGGTGAGGGTGTCAAAGAAGTGCGCCATCTCGACCTTGCCGGTGATGTCGCTCGCACCCAGCACAATGCCGGCCAGGTATACGGCCAAAAAGCCGTTGCCGCCCAGATAGCTTGGTAGCGCGTAGGCGACGATCGCCACGGCGAACAAGAAGATGGTCTGCGCGCCCTCGGCCGTTGCGTGCGCGCGTTCAATCAGACGGCCCGCCGCCCAGCCGATGGCAAGGCCCAGGCCCGCGCCCAGGATAATCTGCTTGGCCAGCAGTGCGGGAATGTTGATGTCGCCGCCGGCCGCGAGTGCGGCGAGCACGGCGGTGAGCATGTAGGCGACGGGGTCGTTGGAGCCCGATTCGACCTCGAGCAGCGAGTCGGTGCCGCCCTTCAGCGAAAGGTTGTGCTCGCGCAGCACGCTAAAGACGCTGGCCGCGTCGGTGGATGCCACGACCGATCCCAACAGCAGGCCGTCGATCCAGTCGAACCCCAGCGCGAAGTGGGCGAACACGCCGGTGATGCCGGCAGTGATGACGACGCCGAGCGTGCTCAGCAGCACCGCCGGCACAGCGACGGGTTTGGCACGGTCGATATTGGTGTTAAAGCCGCCGTAGAACATGATGAACAGCAGCGCCGTGCTGCAGACGGTTTCGGTGAGCGCATAGTCGCTAAAGTCGATATGCGCCGGGCCGTTGACGCCCAACAGCATGCCGAGCGCGATAAAGATGAGCAGGGTGGGGAAGGGGAGCTTTTTGCCGACGGGTTTGATGGTCAGACACAGAATGATGACGAGGCCGATAAAGAGAAGGATCTGGTTCATGGATGGTGTCCGCTCCTGGTTGGTTGGCGTGGCACGGTCAGTTGCCTGCGGTTATTTGTACCCAAAGATGGTGGGTTTATGGGGTTGGATTGCGGGCGTGCGCGATATCGTCATAGACGGCTGCCGTCTTTGCCTCTGCTCGGAAACCCTTTCCAGCTTTATTGCAACGGAGTACAATGGGTAACGTTTAAGTTCAACTTGAAGTTTTAGTTGCGGCGCCGGGCTTCGGCCGCAATGCAAGGAGAGGCGTACCATGGCGATCTATGTGACATCTGATGCTCACGGGCACGTGCGTGCGCTTGACGAAGCCCTGTCTAAGATCTCGTTGACGTCCGACGACACGCTGTACGTGCTGGGCGACATGATCGATCGCGGGCCCGATCCGGTCGGCGTTATTAAGCTCGTGCGCTCGCTGCCCAACGCCCACGTGCTCAAGGGTAATCACGAGCAGATCATGCTCGATGCCATCATTGGCCAGGATCCGCTCGATGCCGAGACCTGGGATATCAACGGTGGTTGGACGACGCGCGAGCAGCTCAACGACATGGAATTTGAGGCATACGAGGAGCTCGTGCGATGGATGGCCGCGCTGCCGCTCTACGCAGTGGTCGAGACCGAGGAGCGCCCGTATCTGCTGGTACATGCTGGAATCGAGATGAAGGCGGCGCGCGCGTTTTTGCTTGAGCATGGCGTCGATTGTGCCGATGGCGTCGGAGCGGTGGGTGCCGATCGCGAGCTGTTGCAGCAGATGCTCGCGGTGCAGTCGTCCGATGACCTGCTATGGATTCGTCACGGCTATTGGGCTGTCTCTTATACACATCTCCGAGCCCACGAGAC
>USHF01000157.1 GCA_900554465.1 uncultured Collinsella sp. | reverse complement strand
GTATAAGAGACAGAAAGCTCAGCTTGTTCACGCGCTCCGCATCGGCAGCGAACCATGCCTTAAGGTCGATACCCTCGGCCTCGAGCTTCTCCTGATGGGCCTCGAGCGCCTTCCAAGCGGCGGTCGACGTAGCGTCGATAGGTGCGGCAACAGTTGCCATAGAGTCCTCCTCAGCATACGGGCGCACGCCTCCATGCGCCCGGACATTCAGATGCCACTATTCTAGCGCAGGTCAAGACTACAATCAGCGAGCGTTGCTAATCCGCCCCCAAACGGCAGCCGATCAAAAAGGGACAGGCTTATTTTGGCAGGTCAAACGCTTTACCAACCAAAAACCCGTCCTTTTATGGCAAATATTAGGCCGCGGCGCAGACGCTACCGAGCAACTCACGCAGAGGAGACCCGATGCCCTCCAGCAGTTCGGGCGCGATAATGGCAAAAACGGGAACCTCGCCGGTGCCCACGGCAGCAGGCACCTTGCCCTCCGAGACAATGCATCCATAAGGCACAAAGCCGTCTTCGCCGGCATCGAGCGCCGCCATGCGATGCGTGAGCTCGCGCGCAAAGCCAGCAGTATCGGCATCGCCAATCGCCAGGACAAAGTCCACGCCTTCGTCGGTCGCCAAGGCCACGGCTTCGTCGATCAGCTCGTCTCCCCCGTCGCCCTCAAACGAGCCGCAGTGGAAAAGCACACGCTCGAGTAGGGCTCGATCAAGCGAGCCGAGCGCCGCCGAGACGAGCTCATCGTGCGTATGTTTGTCACCGCCCAACACGACCAGCGCCTTGGTGCCACCGTAGTGAGCGACCAATCGTCCGCACCAGCGAGCCACGTCTCCATCCGCAACAAGGCGCGTCGGCATACCAAACCCATAATTGACCATCTTTTCCACAACCCTTCCGTGCGTATAGGCGGTATCAATCGTTAGGCTCATGCTACGAAGCGAGGTTTTCCGAGCTGTTTCGCGCTCTTTAGAGCTGCGTTAAAACCCAATCCAACCGCACGACCATACCTACCAAAACAAACCAGTCCCTTTTTGACAGGTTTTGACGATGTCCAGATGAGCGGGTATTATCGAACAGATATTCGATAAGAACATGTGTTTGATGAAAGGACACGGATGGCGCACGAGCAGCACACCTATATCTGCATCGACCTCAAGACGTTTTATGCCAGCGTCGAGTGCGTCGACCGTGGGCTCGATCCGCTCACCACCAACCTGGTCGTTGCCGACGAATCGCGCGGGCGCACGACCATCTGCCTCGCCATCACACAGGCTATGAAGGACTTAGGGATTCACAACCGCTGCCGCCTATTTGAGATTCCCGATGGCATCGACTACATCACGGCCGTACCGCGCATGCAGCATTACATGGAGGTGTCGGCGAAAATCTACGGTATCTATCTGGAATACGTCAGCCCCCAGGACGTGCACGTCTACTCCATCGATGAGTGCTTTATCGACGTGACGCCCTATCTGGACCTCTATCACACCGATGCGGAAGGGTTCGCCTGCACGCTGCGCGACGAGGTCCTCGCGCGCACCGGCATCACGGCGACGGTCGGCACCGGCCCCAACCTATTCCAGGCCAAGGTAGCGCTCGACATTACCGCCAAGCACGTACCCAGCCGCATCGGCATACTCGACGACGAGACCTTTCGCAAGGAGATCTGGCCCCATCGTCCCATCACCGATATCTGGGGCATCGGTCCCGGCGTGGCAGCCCGCCTCGAGAAATACGGCGTCTACGATCTGATGGGCGTCGCGGCGCTCGACGAAAACCTGCTTTACGACGAGCTCGGCGTCAATGCCGAATATCTCATCGACCATGCCTTCGGGCGCGAGCCGACAACCATCGCCGATATCCAAGCCTATCGCCCGCAAGCAACTTCGACCACCACAGGACAGGTGCTCTCGAAGGGTTATGCCTACGAACAGGCCTATACCGTCTTGCGCGAGATGGTCGACAACGCCGTTTTAGACTTGGTCGATAAGCACGTGGTCTGCGACAGCATCTCGCTCTTTGTGGGCTACGCGAGCGAACGCGCCGACATACGCCGCCTCGACGCCAGCGGTACAGCGCAGTATGTGGACGGATGCGGGCACCTGCGCTCGAGCACATCGAGTATCGAACCCACCGCAACCGCCGGCCCCGAGCTCGCGCCCCGTGCGCCCAAGCCCGTCCAGCGCGATGACGAACGGCGTCGCCTGGTGCGCGAAGCGCAGGCAATCGATGGCATCTTTGTGGGAGAGCATGGCGGCAAACCGCGCGGTGGCTATGCCGCACTCTTTGCGCACTCCAACGCCTCGCGAAAGCTGCCCGAGCGTACCAATTCGTTCAAGAAGATCATGGGCTATTTCGATGAGCTCTGGGCGCAGACTGTCGATCCCAAACGACCGGTCAAGCGCATCAATCTGGGATTTGGCAACCTCATGCCCGAGGAATTTGCCACCATCGATCTGTTCAGCGATATCGAGGCCGATGAGCGCGAGCGCGACCTGGCACGCGCCGTGCTGGCCGTGAAAGGCAAATACGGCAAGAACGCGCTGGTTAAGGGGCTGAGCTTTACCGCCGGCGCCACCGCGCGCGAACGCAACGATCAGGTAGGAGGACATCGTGCCTAAGTCCCAACAACAGCCGATGCGGCCACCGACACCTTTTGAACGCCTAGCGGACCCCGAGGGAAGACGTCGCTCCGCCGACCCCAGGCTCACCGCCAACGGCACCGTCCGTGCCGGCCGTGCCGCGCAGTTTATGCCCTTTGCCGCCCTCACGGGATACTACGAGCTCGTGCGTAAACAAGAGATCACCGCCGAGCCAAAATGCGAACTCACAGAAGAAAAAGCCCTCGAACTTTCGAAAAAGCTCGAGGGCCTCAAGCGCGGCGACTTGGTTCGTGTCACCTATTACGATACATACGGCTATCGCAGCCGCACCGGCATCCTCGACGAGGCGCTCCCTGCTTTCAAACTCCTCAAGCTCAAAGATATCGCCATCGACTTCGACGACATCCAGGACATCGAGCTACGCGGACGAGCCTAGACAAGGACGCGCATCCAAGGCAAGGCCTACAGCGTCATGACGTAGTAACCCGCATCTCTCACGGCAGCCTCAAGGACACCGCGATCGATCGGCCGCTTGGAGCGCACGCGCGCTGTGTGGTCCGCATACGTCACCGTTGCCCACACGCCATCCAGCGCATTGAGGGCATTGGCTACGTTCTGAGCGCAGCCGTCACAGCTCATGCCGCCGATGAGTAGCTCATCGCTATAGGGATAGTGCGATGCATCGGTATCCACCACAACAACCTTTTTGGCCTTCTTACCGCTCGCGCCATCGCTGCAGCAGCTCTTTCCGTGTGTCGAAGCGACAATGCGACGCAGTCCAAAAAACATGCCGACGGCAATGACGGCCAACACGATGAGATTCGCAGGGTTGAGCAAGTCGCTCATGCGTTCCCCTTTCAAGTAGCACTATCTAGATACCCCCATGGGGTGTCCTCATCTTAACCCAAAATCGTGTCCGTTCGGTCAATTAGTTTCCCTCTTCAAACTTTTTTGTTGACCATGGCTTACTTTCGTGTATAAGTTTTCCTAGGCTAACAACTGAGGACCCGAAAGGAGCATCGTGACTCGAACCATTGACATCCCAACATACCAAACGGCTGTCGTGCGCAACTGCTCCCCTACGCTCGCAGGTATCAAGCCGGCTTCGCTCTTTACCTATCCCGGCGTTTACGCCAACCAAAACGGAAAACCCGGCGCCGCCCATATCGAAGAGCGACGCTCTCGCCTGCTCGCCGTCATAGCCCAATGCAACCGCGAGCTCCAGCCACTCGGAATCCATATGAGCGTTTTGGTCTGGCGCCCCTGCGGCTGTCTCTTATACACATCTCCGAGCCCACGAGACATGCGCAGATCTCG
>USHF01000156.1 GCA_900554465.1 uncultured Collinsella sp. | reverse complement strand
GAGATCTGCGCATGTCTCGTGGGCTCGGAGATGTGTATAAGAGACAGGTTCATGCCGCCCATGCCGCCTGCCATGCCCATGCCCATAAAGCCTGCCATCGCGCCGTTGGGGTTGGCGGCTGCCGCGCGCATTGCGTCGCTCTGGGCGCTGGCAATGTTGGCGGCTGCCATGGTGGGATCGCGCATGACCGCGGCTTTCTGCAGGTCCTTGATCATCTGCTCGTCTTCTTGCGAGGCGGCGATGGAGTTGACGCCAAAGCTCACGATCTCGACGCCGCGCAGGTCGCGCCAGTCGGCAGAGAGGACCTCGTTGAGCGCACGGGCGAGCTCGGTGGTGTGGCCGGGGATGGCGCTGTAGCGGATGCCCATCTCCGAGATCTTGGCAAAGGCGGGCTGCAGGGCGGTGAGCAGCTCGGACTTAAGCTGGCTGTCGATCTTGTCGCGCGTGTAGCTATCGGTCACGTTGCCGCACACGTTGGTGTAGAACAGCAGCGGGTTGGTGATGCGGTACGAATACTCGCCGTTGCAGCGCACGGAGATGTCGACGTCCAGGCCAATGTTGTTATCGACCACGCGGAAGGGCACGGGCGAGGCGGTGCCGTACTTGTTGCCGATGATCTCCTTGGTGTTGATGAAGTAGACGCGCTGGTCCTTGCCCGCGTCGCCGCCAAAGGTAAAGCGGCTGCCGATATTGGCGAAGGTCTCCTTGATGGAATCGCCCAGGTTGCCGCTAAAGACGCTCGGCTCGCTGCCGGTATCGAAGACGAACTCACCGGGCTCCAGCGCGACTTCGATGATCTTGCCGTTTTGCACCACGAGCATGCCTTGTCCGTCGTTGACGGCGATGACCGAGCCGTTGGAGATGACGTTGTCCTCGCCGCGCGTGTTGGAGCTGCGGCCACCGGTACGTTTGCTGCCCTTGCAGGCCAAGACGTCGGCAGGCATCGATTCGCAGTAGATAAATTCCTTCCACTGGTCGGCCATGACGCCGCCGGCAGCTCCCAATCCAGCTTTCAAGAGTCCCATGGTGATCTTCCTTTCTCGTCAAAGGCCGGGTGGTATTGGTTGGATTGCTTAGTCGTCCTTGTCGTCTTTCATGACAACGGTGGTCTCGGTGTGGCTGAAGGCGTCGTGTTTCTCGGTCAGGTCGAGCTCGCCACAATACTCATCGGCACAGGTTGCTTCGTTGACCGTCTTGAGCTGGCCTACCAGTAGCACGTCTCCGATAATCACGATGATCAGCGGCGCGATGACGTTGATGAGGATGCCCTCGATATCAAAGGTGAGGTAATCCGGATCGAAGGCGTATTCCCCCCATAAAGAGAATCTGGGAGAGGATAAATCCGATCACAAAGAACAGCACCGAGGCGATGGCGAGCTTGGGCTTGGAGCAGGGGAGCTCGCCGACCAAGCGGCCGGTCTGGCCGTTCATGGCAAACAGGTAGCTCTTGCCGTTCCACGAGGTGGAGAGCATCCAGACGGGGAACAGGGCGTAGTCGCTGTCTTCCCAGGTGTAGTCGAGCTGCTTGCTTTCGACCGTGGCATCGTCGTATTCGTCGACGACGGTCTCGCGCAGGGCCGAGATCGTGCTTTCTTCCATACGGCGCTCGGCGCGCGCCTTGCAGGTCTCGCAGTCCTCGTCGTAACGGTTGGCGATGTAGCCGGGCATATATGCGACCGAGAACGGACGCAGTGCGTCGTAGTCAAACGGCTCGATGGCGTCCATGTGGCCGTCGGGCATCTTGGACGATCCGTCGACGGGCACGCGCTTAAACGAGATATTGCCCTTGCGATAGGCATCGTAGTGGTCGGTGGTCGTGACGGTGCGGTCGGATTCCTCGGTCACGGTCTCGTTGGTCGCGTCAAAGTATACTTCGCCGTCAACGCGGGCGCCGTAGAGCCAAAACGGCACGTAGACACCTTGGACCTCGTCGATGTGGTTGCCGGTGACAAAGCTCTTGGGCAGCAAGATCTTGCCCTTGTAGTGTTCCTTGAGTGCGGCCGTGACGTCATCGCGCCCGAGCTTAAACGGAATCACCAGGTCGGGCGAGAAGTCGCCAGAGAGCTGGCCGGGCGCCACGGCGGAGTTACCGCAGTACGGGCAGGTGGTGACGGCGACGGTGCCGTCGGACACGAGCTCGGCGCCGCACGACGAACAGATGTAGCCGGCGTTTTGGGCGAGCTCCTGCACCGCGTCGTCGGCAGCAGGTTTGGGAGCTGCGGCTGCGGCATCGGCTTTGGCATCTGCCTTGTCCTGGCGCTCGCGATAGAGGGCCTCGACTTCTTCGACTTCAAAGCGTGAGTCACAGTAGTCGCAGACGAGCTTTTGCTCGGTGCTGGCAAAATGCAGGGGACCACCGCAGGCAGGGCACTGATAGTTAACGCTCTCGAAGGCCATGATCGGTCCTTTCGCTGCCGGAGGCTATGCGCCGATGGCGCCGCCGCAGTATTCGCAGCGCCCACTGGCATCGGGAATGGTGGTTGCACCGCAGAAGGGGCAGGTCACCGCGGTCTTGGGGGCCTTGGCGGCCACGACGCTGTCGCGCGTCTCCTGGCGCAGCTGCACCAGTGCGTCGCGGACCTCGGTTGCCTGGCGCTTGGCCTCGCGGTATTCGATGGAACCGCGCTGATCGATGGTGGAGTCGTTCACGCGCAGGTTGATCTCGGTAAAGTACGGCGTGTTGACGTGGATGGTCAGATTAAAGTCGTAATCCAGGTCGTAGCGCGGCGGGTTGTAGCTCTCGCGCTCGCCGTCCTTGGTCTCGCGATAGATCTCGGTGCGATGCTCGTCGATATCCATATCGCAGCCGAGTACCTGCGAGAACTCGATGATGTCGGGATTGGCGTCGCGCCAGCGGCTCTGCGAAGTGATGATTAGCAGGCCCGCGTCCTCATCGAGCATAATATTGGTGCGCCCGGCAGAAAGCGTGCGCGTGGGGTTGAACGAAGACAGGCGCTCGGCGTTGGCCTCGCGGTAGGCGAGTTGCTCACGGATATCGTCCGCGGTGCTGGAGCGATAGCCGTGAAAGTAGGGGGAGAGCTTGCCGGCGCACTCTTTGCACAGGTAGCCTTCATTGATTTTTGTCTTACCTAGAAGTCCCAGCTCGGTACCGCAAATCGCGCACTCTTTCTTCTCGAACATCTTGTCAAAGAAGCCCATGGCTGCCTCCCATCAACTGGTAGCGTGTGTCACTTTTGATGATGGGGGAGTGCGCGATCTTTCACGATACCCAGACGGCTCAAGGAGTCTCCGCAACTGGGACACATGGCCCATTTTTCATCCGGCACATAGGGACACTCCTTGCCGCGGGTAGTCATTGGGCACTCATTGGGGACGTACTTAAATGAGTGGTGCTTAAATGAGTGGTTGAGGCCGCGGAGCCCACGTCCGATGAACGCCTCGATGCCTTCGTCGTCACCTTTGGGCTTACAAGGCGCGAGCGCGATATTCTTGAGGTCTTGGTCGTTTCGGACCAGAGCGTCCAGGACATCGCCACAACGCTTTTCCTCTCGCGCTCCACGCTCTACCGCCACATTTCCTTGATCAACAAAAAGACCGACACCGCCTCGCGTGTGGCCCTTATCAACTTCTTCTGGTCCTGGACACCCAAGGACTAGCTAATCCCCCAATAAGTTGCGGTGGAATAGTCCCTAAATTAAAGTCACGGGGCTTTAAGGGGGGTGCGGACGATTTCTTGGACCGCGCCTAGGCGTATCCAAGCTTCCTGCGGTACTCCATCGGGCTCAGCCACCCGAGGGACTTCTTGATCCGCTCCTCACGATAGTACACGAGGTAGGCCTCGAGCCTTCCCATGAACTCCTCGGCCGTCACGCCCTCCCAGTCCCTGTAGTGGAAGAACTCGTTCTTGAGGCGCCCGAAGAAGCCCTCGCAGGCCGAGTTGTCCGGGCTGCAGCCCTTCGCGGACATGCTCCTGACCAGGCCGTTCTCCTCGCAGATGTTAGCGTCAATATATTTTTCACCATTTTCACCAACGTATTTTCGCCAATCGCG
>USHF01000155.1 GCA_900554465.1 uncultured Collinsella sp. | reverse complement strand
GCGCATGTCTCGTGGGCTCGGAGATGTGTATAAGAGACAGGCGCATCCAGCTGCCGATTAAGATTCTGATCGCGCGAACTCACCCGCGCATAACCGTACACCGTCGCCATCTCATCCCCGCTTTCTTGTAAACCTGCCAAAAGGGACAGGTTTATTTTGGTAGGTTTTACCTCTCAAATAGCAGGTAAGCGGGCGGCCGAGCAGACGGCAAGGTAGCCACGATTCAAATGCGAAGGGCGGTCCCGAAAGGCCGCCCTCCGCTCCCCCACCATGAGTCGGGATTTGGCTAATGGATAAGCTTAAAGTCCAAGTGCCCACGCGTGGTATTGACGCGCGAGACCTCGATAATCACGCGCTGCCCCAGCTCGTAACGGGTGCCCGTGTCGGCACCTGTGAGCGTGAGCGCGTCCTCGTCGAACTCGAACCACTCGTTGCCCAGACTCTTGATCGAAACCAAGCCTTCGACCTGCGTTAGGTCCAAGCGCACAAAAAGGCCCATGCTGCTAACCCACGAGACGGTTCCGGCATAGCGCTCGCCCAGACGGTCCTCATAGTACTGGGCAATCTTGATCTTTTGCGTCGCATGGCTGGCGGCATCTGCCGCGCGCTCGGCATCGCTGCATGCGCGGCAGATCTGCGGCAGAATGCGCGGCAGTGACTCGCGCCCCTTGCCGATCAGGCGCGGCGTACGGACCAGGGCGTCCTTGCCGCCCAGCTGCTCATAGGCCAACTGCAGCTTGAGTACGCGGTGCACCACCAGATCGGGGTAGCGACGGATGGGACTCGTAAAGTGACAGTAGCACGGCGCGGCGAGCGCAAAGTGGCCCTCGTTGCGCGGCTTGTACAGCGCGCGCTGCATGCTGCGCAGAAGCAGCGTGTTAACGAGCGGTGCGTTGGCCGTACCGGCGGCAGCATCAACTGCAGCCTGCAGCTCATCGGGGCTCCCCAGGGCAATACCGGCAGCACGGCGATCATCGATGATGCCTAGCTGCGCCAGCGCAACGGCGGCACCGTGCAGGCTATCGGGGCTCGGATCTTCATGCACGCGATAGCAGGCCTCGATATCACGGTCTGCCAGCCACTCTGCAACGCACTCGTTGGCGAGCAGCATGGCTTCCTCGATAAGCGACGTGGCACACGAACGCTCACGCGCCACAATCTGCACGGGCACTCCGTCCTCATCCAATAGAGCGCGAATCTCGGCTGTGTCAAAATCGACTGAGCCGCGGGCGCGACGAATACGACGGCGAAGTTCGGCGAGTTCGTTAGCGGAGACAAGGAAATCGCCGAGGTCGATGTTGTAGCCGCGGGCGGCCTCCTCGCACGCAAGACCGCGCTCAAGCGCTTCCTCGCGCGAGGTCTCGGCAGCCGCAACATCCTCGGCTGCACCCTCCAGCACCGAATACTCAACCGCGCCGGCACGCACCAGCAGCGCCTCGGCGCCGTCATAGTCCATACGCACACGCGAGCGAATCACGCTGGGATACGGATCGTAATGCCGCACGCGACCCTGCGCATCGAGCTCGATATCGACGGTAAACGCAAGACGGTCCTCGTCAGGGCGAAGCGAGCACAGGTCATTGGACAGGCGTTCGGGCAGCATGGGAAGCACGCGATCGGCCAGATACACCGATGTCGTACGATGGCGAGCCTCAAGATCGATATGCCCGTCCCAAGCCACATAGTGTGAAACGTCGGCGATATGCACACCCAGCTTGTAGCCACCCTCGGGCGTGCGCTCCAACGAAATGGCATCGTCAAAGTCGCGCGCGTCGACCGGGTCGATCGTGATGACAAAGCGGTCGCGCAGATCGCGGCGGAGCGGGTCCTTAAGCGCCGCGGACACATCGAGCGAAAGCCCCTCGGCCTCGTCCAGCGCGGCCTCGGGATAGCTATCGGTATAGCCGTAACGCGCCATCACATATTGAACGCCCAAATCGGGCGCGTCATCTCCGCCAATGCGGCGCTCGATCGTCACGGTACCCGATTCCAGGCGCGTCGGGTAGGTCAAAATGCGCGCGACAACAGCGTCACCCGGGTGGACACCCAGACGATCCGCCGAGGTATCCTCGGGCAGAATGAAGAAGTCGGCCTTCAGACGCGAATCGAGCGGCTCGATCACACCGAGCGGACCGGCGGTCTGGTACGTGCCCACCACGCTTATGGCTGCACGCTCAACCACGCTTTCGATCACGGCGCGCCGCTCACCGTGCGGGCTGTTCTTAATGCTCACGGCAACGGTATCGCCATCCATGATCTCGCGCTTACCGCGGCCCATGACCTTGTAGTCGCCGTTTTCGGTTACAACGTAGGCGCTATGCTCATGGAGCTGCACGCGCCCGGTCAGGCTCGGACGGCGTTCGCTGCGCACCGGCCCGCGCTGATTGCGAGCTCCACGCTTATGCTTGTTATTGCGCCCCATGGCGCCTCCTAACTATCGATTGCGAACTCCAAAGAGTCTACCCAAATGATTCGCTTTCCTGCCGTCCCCTAGGGATCAAAAAACGGGCCGCCCCATAAGAGACGACCCGTTGGAAGGGATGAATTCCAAGCATGCCTACACGCGCAGGTAGCGGCGCATGGCGATGGCAGAACCAAAGAGACCGATAATCACACCGACCAGAATCAGCGCATCATAGGTCACCAGGTAGTACTGCATCGGCAGGGCAAACGACATCCAGCCGATGCTCTCCTGCAGACGCGGAATCATCAGATTGCGCAGCAGCTCCAGAACGCCGATGGAAAGCAGCGAGCCCAAAATGGCCTGCAGCACGCCCTCGGTGATAAACGGGCCACGAATGAAGCCGTTGCTGGCGCCGACCAGACGCATAATCGCAATCTCACGACGACGCGCCGTGATGGACAGGCGAATCGTGTTGTTGATGAAGATGAATGCGATAAAGGTCAGAAGACCAACGAGCACCACGGCGGCGATGCGGATGTAGTTGGTCACCTGGAACAGGCGGCTCACTTCCTCCTGGCCGTACAGCACGCTCGCGTTGACGTCGCCGTCATCCGCGATCTTCTGGAAATCGGCATTCTTCTTGAGCTTCTTGGCCGTGCTCTCGACCTGAGACGGATCGTCCATCTCAATCGCAAACGAGGCGGGCAGCGGGTTCTGGCCGTCGAGCGCGCTCATGGTGGCGTCGGCGTTACCCGACATCTTGCTCGTATACTCGGCCAGTGCGTCGTCCTTGTCCTTATAGGTCACGGACTTGACGTTATTCCACGTCTTAAGCTCGGCCTCAAAAGCCTGAACATCGGCCTGATCGGCGTCATCACTAATGAACGCGTTGATGACAACCTGATCCTCGACGGTGCCGATCACGGAGTTCAGCATCGCGGAGCCCATGATGAACAGGCCGATGATAAACAGCGAAAGGAAGATCGTGATGACGGCGCCGAGCGAGGTAGTCCAGTTACGGAAGAAGTGGCTGATTGCCTCTTTGAAGGAGTAGCCCACGTTAGTTGGTGCCATAGTTGCCGTAACCTCCCCTCTCCTGGTCGCGGATAACGTGGCCGCCCTCGAGGGCGATCACGCGACGGTGCATGCTATCGACCATCTCGCGGTCGTGCGTGGCGACGATCACGGTGGTGCCGGTGCGGTTAATACGCTCGAGCAGCTTCATGATGCCCAGCGAGATCGCCGGGTCGAGGTTGCCCGTCGGCTCGTCGCAGATCAGCAGCGGCGGACGGTTGACCATAGCGCGGGCGACGGCAACGCGCTGCTGCTCGCCACCGGAAAGCTGGTCGGGCAGCGAGTCCATCTGATCGGCCAGGCCGACCAGACGCAGCACCTCGGGCACCTGGCTGCGAATGACGCCCTTGGGCTTGCCGATGCACTGCAGGGCAAACGCCACGTTTTCGTAGGCGGTCTTTTGCGGCAGAAGCTTAAAGTCCTGGAACACGGCGCCAATCTGGCGGCGCAGGAACGGAACCTTGCGGTTCTTGATCTTCATGAGGTCCTGACCGGCAACCAGGATGCGACCGCTCGTCGGCTTGACGTCACGGTTGAGCGT
>USHF01000154.1 GCA_900554465.1 uncultured Collinsella sp. | reverse complement strand
ATCTACACGTAAGGAGTCGTCGGCAGCGTCAGATGTGTATAAGAGACAGGGTAGCAAACACGAGCCAAACCGCGTCTACCATCTGGCTTACGCCGGGCTCGATATATCCTTTACGGTTGATGGAACCAGGTTGACGGTAGCCGCCGTCAACGACGTGCGGGACTAGCCGGCCATTCGCCGGCGCCCGCCAAATTTAACGCCAAGCCCCATGCCGAAAACACCAGCGCTGGTGGACAATAACGCCTACCAAAACAATCCGCTTTGCACGGGGGCTCAGCATGAAATACGACTTTACTTCGCTTATCGACCGCCACGGCATGGACGCCATCGCCGTTGACTCCTGGGGCGAGATCCCTGGCATGGCTCCGAACGTACCCGATGAGGGCTTCGACCGCATTCCCATGTGGGTGGCGGACATGAACTTTGCCACGGTGCCCACGGTCCAGGAGCACATCATTCAGCGCGCCCAGCATCCCATGTTTGGCTATTTCGATCCGCGCGACGAGTACTTCGACCGCATCATCGAATGGCAGAGCCGCCGTAATGGCGTCGAGGGCCTGCTCCCGGAGCATATCGGCTACGAGAACGGCGTGCTGGGCGGTGTCGTGTCGACCCTGCGGGCGTATGTCCAGCCGGGCGATGCGGTGCTGGTCCACAGCCCAACCTACATCGGCTTTACCAAGTCCATCGAAGCCGCGGGCTATCGCATTGTCCACAGCCCGCTTAAGCTCGACGACCAGGGCGTGTGGCGCATGGACTTTGAGGACATGGAGCGCAAGCTCGCCCAAAACCACATTCATGCCGCGGTGTTCTGCTCGCCGCACAATCCCTGCGGCCGCGTATGGGAGCGTGACGAGATCGAGCGCGCCATGGACATCTATCGCCAGTACGATTGCGTGGTGATCTCGGACGAGATTTGGTCCGATATCATCCTGCCGGGGCACAAGCACATCCCGACGCAGTCGGTGAGCGAGGATGCCCGCATGCGCACGGTTGCCCTCTACGCGCCCAGCAAGACGTTCAACCTGGCGGGTCTGGTCGGCAGCTATCACATCATCTATAACGAGACGCTGCGCGACCGCGTGTGCGCCGTGTCCAACAAGACCCACTACAACGAGATGAACGTCCTCTCCATGCATGCGCTTATCGGTGCCTACCAGCCGCAGGGCTACGAGTGGGTGGACGAGCTCAACCAGGTGCTTGCCGGCAATATCGAGTACTTCTGCGATTACGTGGACGAGCATTTTGAGGGCGTGTCCTATTCGCGTCCGCAGGGCACGTACATGGTGTTTCTGGACTGCACCGAGTGGTGTCGCGAGCATGGTCGCGATATTCAGTGGTTGCTCGACGAGGGGGCGCGTGTGGGCGTGGGATATCAGGACGGCCGTCCGTTCCACGGGCCCTGCCACATTCGCGTGAATCTGGCTCTGCCACTTTCGCGCGTGAGGGAAGCGTGCAGCCGCCTGGACCGCTACGTTTTTAATGCACAGTAAGTGAGCGCTGCATGCGGGGTCGTCTGCCAGATTGGCTGGAAGGCCCCGTATGGTAAAGCATCTGTAACCATTGAGCGGACGCGCGGTTTTGTCTGCTAATATCTTTGCCCTTGAGTCTGTAAACAGGATCGTCTGGAGCTCGATGAAAAGACCTCGCCGCTCGGTTGTCATATCGTTGTTTGTCGCGCTTGCGATGGCGTGCGCCTTTGTCGTAGCGATAGCCGGCTGTTCTGGGTCGAATGACGAAGCCTCGACGTCTGCATCAAAAGGTCTGGACGCCTCACAAGCCAAAGACGACAGCCTTAAGACGCTCAACGTTGGCAGCGACCTCTATCCGCCGTTTGTGTATAGCGACGAGTACGGCGATATTGTCGGCCTGGATGTCGAGATATTGACCGAGGCCTTGGGTCGCATTGGTTACAAGCCAAAGTACCAGCTGATCGACTGGGAAAAGAAGAAAGAGCTGCTGGCGAGCGGCGAGCTCGATTGCGTCATGGGCAGCTTTAGTATGACGGGTCGCGAAAGCGAGTATCGCTGGGCCGGTCCGTACCTTGCAAGCCGCCAGGTGGTCGCGGTCGATCCCCAGAGCGATATCTACACGCTTGCCGATCTTGAGGGTAAGGTCGTGGCCGTCCAGTCCACCACCAAGCCCGAATCGATTCTGCTCAATCGTACCAATGAAGACGTTCCGCAGATCAAAGAGCTCTACAGCTTTTCGGACCGTTCGTACCTGAACCCGGCGCTCGTCGAGGGCCTGGTCGATGCCATCGCCGCGCATGAGTCCTCGCTGCTCACCTACGAAAAAGACTACGGTGTGACGTATCGCATTCTGAATGAGCCACTGCTAGAGGTTGGTTTGGGCACCGCTTTTGATATCAACGATACGCGCGGCATCGACGTTAAACTCACCCAGGCCTACCAAGAAATGCTTGCCGATGGCACCATGGAACGCCTGGTGTCAAAGTACTTTGATGACCCTTCGCCCTTTTTGAATATGGAGGGCCTGTCATGATTGATGCGCCCGACCACACCGCGGCAGAACATGGCGATCGTTCGTCCCGAATATGGCTCCTTGCCACCCTGCTGGGGATAGTGCTCTCGGTTGTTGCCGGCATGACGAGCTACGGCTACACGACAGCCCAGGCAGAGCAGCGCTTTGCCGACGTTGTCGATTACGTGGCGACGCAGAGCCTTTCCTACGATGCGTTCAACAGCGCCTATGCGACCAAAAACCTGATACGCGTTATGGAGATTGCCGGAGAGGCGGCGCGCGATATGGAGCTCGATGGCTCGGCGGATAACGCCACGTTGGAGCAATATGCCGACCAGTTCAATGTAACAGCGCTGATCGTGACGGACGCATCGGGCAACTTGGTGTCCGAGTCCTCGACGGATAACGTGAGCTACGAGTTGCTCGCTGCGTACCTCAAAGAGGCGCCCGTGCTGGAGGTGGCGGCCCATCCGCTTAAGTCCTATACCGCTCGCATTACGCTTGCGGACGATTCGGTCGCAAACATTGGCTGCGTGGCTCGTCGGGATGATGGGGGCATTGTTGTTGCGGTGAGGCACCAGAGCGCCAACGCGGTTGCGAGCAATACGCTCAAGTTGCAGAGCTTGCTCGATGGTTATGAAACCATCGATAGCGGCAATATCGTGATCGAAAACGATGGCAAGGTCGTTGCGACCAATACTGTTGAGCCCACCATGCCGGGCGTGTTCGATTTGCCTGCGACGGATGCCATCATTGTCAACGGTATTAAGGAGCGTTGCCTGACCGGTAAAGTCAGATTGGTCAATGCCAACGGCGAGTGGTATCTGGGCACATTTGGTAAGGCGCGCAATTTCTACGTGTACACCTATGCCTCCGCGCGGCGTTACTTTGAAACCGTTGCAGTTGTGGTCGCCAGCGTGTTGGTGCTCTACGGCGGTGTTATAGCCTCTGCTGTGACGGCGCGCCGCAGCGCCGAGCGCCAACGCTTGACCGACCTGTTGCTGCAGGAGCGCGACTATGGCGACAAGCTGGCCAAGGCAGCGCGTGAAGCCTCGTCTGCCAACTCTGCAAAGACGGAGTTTCTGCGTCGCATGAGCCACGACCTGCGCACGCCCATCAATGGCATTCGCGGTATGGTCGAAGTGGGCAATGCCAACGCAGGCGACTTGGAAAAGCAGGCTGAGTGCCGCTCAAAGATCTGGACGGCATCGGGATTGCTGCTCGACCTTGCGAACGAGGCACTCGATATGAGCCGCTTGGAGAGCGGGCAGGTCGACCTGAATCTCGTGCCTACAAATATGGTGGCCCTCAACCGTGAGGTGTGTGATATTCTGGAGCGCCAGGCCGAGGAGCGTCTGGTGACAATTATCTGCGACCAACGGACTCTTGATCATCCCTATGCCCGGGTGAGCGTGACGCACCTCAAGCGCCTGTTGCTCAATATTGCCGGGAATGCCGTCAAGTACAACCGCCAGGGCGGCTATGTTCGCCTGACATGCCGCGAGGTGGAGCCGGTGGACGGTGTCCCCGTCTATGAA
>USHF01000153.1 GCA_900554465.1 uncultured Collinsella sp. | reverse complement strand
CCCAGGACGCCGCCCTGGAGAAGCACGTGCCCGCCGTCGAGGTCGAGGGCAACAAGGTCGTCGTGAACGTCGGCTCGGTGGATCATCCCATGCTGGAGGAGCACTGGATCCAGTTCATCTGCCTGGTGACCGACAAGGGCTACCAGATTCACCCGCTCGCCCCGGGCGAGGCGCCCCACGCCGAGTTCGTCATCGCCGAGGGCGAGACGCCGCTCAAGGTCTACGAGCACTGCAACCTCCACGGCCTGTGGGTGACCGAGATCTAAACGCCCGCTCGCGGAGCGAAATGAGAAAGACCCGTGTTGCGCGGGTCTTTTTTCTTGCATTCGGGGAAAACGATGCTAATATAGACAAGCTTGTCTCAGGGCTTGGTCGGAAACCAAGCCGCATTCGGCCCCTTGGTCGGAAACCAAGGAAGTTAGGAGAACCCAATGAAGCAAGGTATTCATCCGGAGTACGTGGACTGCGTCGTGAAGTGCAGCTGCGGCAACACCTTCACCACCCGCTCCACCAAGCCCGAGCTGAAGATCGACATCTGCAACGCCTGCCATCCGTTCTACACCGGTACCCAGAAGCTCATCGACACCGGTGGACGCGTCCAGCGCTTCGCCGACAAGTTCGGTGGCGCCGCTGCCGCCCAGCTCAAGAAGGCTGAGGAGGCCAAGGCTGCCAAGGCCGCCAAGGCTGCTGAGGCCGAGGCCGCTCGCAAGGCCGCCGCTGAGGCTAAGGCTGCCGAGAAGGCTAAGCGTGCTGCTAAGTTCGCCGAGGAGGCTGCCAAGCAGGCCGCCGAGGCTCCCGTCGAGGAGGCCGCTGCCGAGGCCGAGACCACCGAGGCTGCTGAGTAAATAGCTCGCCGCGGAATCGCTCGCATTCATGGCATAAGGGCCGTGCATCCATTTGGGTGCGCGGCCCTTTTCTTTTTATTGGTGCAAGCTAACCTGTCCCCGTGGCACCAAATGGCAGATAGACGGCGTTTGCTCAGATAAAACTTGCCAAAATAAACCTGTCCCATTGTGGCAGGTTGGTCATAGTTATTACGTGGCGGTCGAGGTCGACCGTATAGGCCGTGCCTTGTTTGGCTAAAGTACAATCATCTGTGTTTAACTCGCCCGCAGCTGCACGGCGTGGGCGATGGCCAAAAAGGAAAACCACATGGGATTCATGTCAAAGCTGCTGTCCTTTGGATCCGATAAGGACCTTAAGCGCTACTACAAGATCGTCGACCAGATCAACGGTCTTGAGCCCCAGTTTGAGAAGATGACCGAGGAGGAACTCCGCGGCCAGACCGATAAGTTCCGCGAGCGTTACGCCAACGGCGAGTCGCTCGACGACATGCTCCCCGAGGCTTTTGCCACCGTGCGCGAGGCTTCCAAGCGCATCACGGGCATGCGTCACTTTGACGTACAGCTCATCGGCGCCATGGCGCTGCACGAGGGCCACATCGCCGAGATGAAGACCGGCGAAGGCAAGACGCTCGTCTCCACGCTGGCCGGCTACCTCAACGCTATTGCCGGCAAGGGCGTGCACGTCGTTACTGTCAATGATTACCTTGCCAAGCGCGACTCCGAGTGGATGGGCCGCATCTACAAGTACCTGGGCATGACCGTCGGTCTGCTCCAGAACAACATGCCGCTCGAGCTCAAGCGTCCGGCCTACCAGGCAGACGTCACCTACGGCACCAACTCCGAGTTCGGTTTCGACTATCTGCGCGACAACATGGTCACCCGCCCCGAGCAGCGCGTACAGCGCGGCCACAACTACGCCATCGTCGACGAGGTCGACTCCATCCTGATCGACGAGGCACGTACCCCGCTCATCATCTCGGGCGCCGGCACCAAGTCCGCCAGCACCTACAAGGACTTCGCGCGTGCCGTGCGCGGCCTTGAGCGCGGCGAGGATGTCTCGCACGACATGCTCACCGCCACCGAGGACGTCGAGCCCACGGGCGACTACGTCATGGACGAGGCCAAGCACACTATCGCCGCCACCGAGCGCGGCCTTAAGAAGATTGAGCGCCGCCTGGGTATCGATGACATCTATGCCGATCTCTCCGGTCAGCTGGTCAACCACCTGCAGCAGGCGCTGAAGGCCCAGTACATGTTCCACCGCGACAAGCAGTACGTGGTCACCAACGGCGAGGTCAAGATCGTCGACGAGTTCACCGGCCGCATCATGGAAGGCCGCCGCTACTCCGAGGGCCTGCATCAGGCCATCGAGGCCAAAGAGGGCGTGCTCGTGCGCGAGGAGAACCAGACGCTGGCCACCATCACCTTGCAGAACTACTTCCGTCTGTATGACAAGCTCTCCGGCATGACCGGTACGGCACTCACCGAGGATGCCGAGTTCCGCGAGATCTACAAGCTACCCGTCGAGGTCATCCCCTCCAACAAGCCCGTGCAGCGTGTTGACCACGAGGACCTGGTGTACCGCACCATCCAGGCCAAATACAACGCCGTTGCCGACGACGTCGAGCGACGTCACGCCAAGGGCCAGCCGGTCCTGGTGGGCACCGTCTCCATCGAAAGCTCCGAGAAACTGTCGGCCGCCCTTACCAAGCGCGGCATCGCGCACGAGGTCCTCAACGCTAAGCATCACGAGCGCGAGGCTCATATCGTTGCCCAGGCCGGACGCTACGGCGCCGTGACCATCGCTACTAACATGGCCGGTCGTGGTACCGACATCCTGCTGGGCGGCAACCCCGACGAGCTGGTGCGCGAGCGCCTTGAGTACGAGGGCCTGACCATGGAGGACGTGACACCCGAGCAGCTCGAGCAGTTTAACGCCGAGGCCAAGGAGACCTGCAAGGCCGAGCGCGAGCGCGTGCTTGCCGCCGGCGGCCTGACCGTCATCGGCACCGAGCGCCATGAGTCCCGTCGTATCGACAACCAGCTGCGCGGCCGCTCCGGTCGTCAGGGCGATCCGGGCGAGACTCAGTTCTACCTGTCGCTCGAGGACGACCTCATGCGCCTGTTCGGCGGCGACAAGATGGACCGTGTCTCCAAGATGATGGTCACCGCCGACATGGGCGACGACATGCCCATTCAGCATAAGATCATCTCCAAGGCCGTCGAGAGCGCCCAGCACAAGGTCGAGAGCATCAACTTCTCCATGCGCAAGAGCGTCCTTGAGTACGACGACGTCATGAACAAGCAGCGCCAGGTCATCTACGCTGAGCGCAATAAGATTCTGGACGGCAAGGACCTGACCGACCACATCACCGAGGTCATGCACGACACCGTGTACCGCTGCGTTCAGGAGTTCTGCACCAAGGACAGTCACGATGGCGAGCGCGACCTGGAGGGCCTGCGCAAGTGGGTTGTGGAGCTCACCGGCCACATCGATACGCCGAAGTTCCCCGACGAGGATTATGAGGCTCTGGCTGCCGATGTCCTGGCTTACGTAGAGAAGTGCTACAACATGAAGGCCGAGCGCTTGGGCGAGGACCTGATGCGCGAGCTCAACACCCAGGTCATGCTGCGCGTCATCGATAGCCGCTGGATGAACTACCTGCAGGAGATGGACTATCTCAAGACCGGCATCGGCCTGCGCGGCTTTGGCCAGCGCGACCCGCTGGTCGAGTACAAGACCGAGGCCTACGGCGCGTTCCAGATCCTCGTCGACACCATGTACGAGGATTACCTGCGCACGGTTCTGCGCATCGAGATCAAGGCTGCCCCGCGTGCCGTGGAGCACAAGGAGGAGCCCGCGCTCGAGGGTGCGCACTTCTCCGGTCCTGCCGAGGTCGATGGTGACAACGGCGACTCGGTGCTGCGCAAGCAGGCGCAGGTGCAGGCCCGCACGGCTGTCCAGGGTGGTCCGGCTGCCGTCAACAACGGTGGCAAGGTGACCACCTATCGCAAGTCCGAGAGCGACGATCCGTACGTCAACGTGGGCCGCAACGACCCGTGCCCCTGCGGTAGCGGCAAGAAGTTTAAGTACTGCCACGGCAGGAATCGTTAATGGCTGAGGCTTTAGAGGCTGTCTCTTATACACATCTCCGAGCCCACGAGACATGCGCAGATCTCGT
>USHF01000152.1 GCA_900554465.1 uncultured Collinsella sp. | reverse complement strand
GATCTGCGCATGTCTCGTGGGCTCGGAGATGTGTATAAGAGACAGGTCCTCGATCGAGAACAGCAGCGCCGGCACGTGATAACGGTTGGTCAGGCGGCTCGCCACGATGCCCTTGACGCCCTCGTGCCAACCTTCGCCGCCCACGACAATCGCGCGCCCGCCGTCATAAGTCTCCTCGACCTTCGCCATGGCATCGCGCGTAAGCTCGGCCTCGATCTCGCGGCGTTGGCGATTGATTTCCTCGAGCTCGGCGGCAAGCGCGCTCGCTTCGATGGGGTCGCGGGCAAGCAGCAGGTCGAGCGCCAGCTTGGGATCAGCCATGCGGCCGGCAGCATTCAGACGAGGGATGAGCGAAAACGACAGGCCGTCGGCCGTAATGGTAGAAAGGTCGGCCTTGGCAAGTGCGGCAAGCGCGATATAACCGGGGCGGGCCGTCACGCGCATCTGCTGGATGCCCTCGGCGACCAGTGCGCGATTCTCGGGCGTGAGCGGCATCATGTCGGACACGGTGCCCAGCGCCGCGACCTCTATCAGCGAACGCCAATACGACGGCTTGCCCAAACGCTCGCCCAGGACCTGTACCAGCTTAAGCGCCACACCGGCACCGGCAAGCTCGCGCGAGGGGCCCTCGTCCTCGAGCTTGGGGTCGGTCAGGGGCACGCCCTGCGGCACCTGGTCGGACGGCTCGTGATGGTCCGTGACCACCAAATCAATCCCCAGGCTCTCCAGGTAGGAGACCTCTTCCTTGGCAGCAATACCGTTATCGACGGTCACAATCAGGTTGGGTTGAGCAAGCTCGTTGACGCGGTCGAGCGCCGCACGCGACAGGCCGTAGCCCTCGTCAAAGCGGTGCGGAATAAACGGCGTGACGTTGGCGCCAAACGAACGTAGCGCCTCGGTCAACAGACAAGTCGACGTAATGCCGTCGACGTCAAAATCGCCAAAGACGGCGATACGCTCGTGGTTGCGAATAGCACGCTCAACGCGGTCGGCGACGACCGCCATGCCCGGAATAACAAGCGGGTCCGCCCAGTCGCGATCGAGCGAAGGCGTCAAAAACAGCTGGCCTTCCTCGATGGATGTAATGCCGTGCGCAACCATAATGCGCGCCACCAGCCCGGGTATGCCCAGACCAGCCGAAAGCTCCTTTTCGAGCTCGGGATTTTGCTGAGCGACCGCCCAGCGATGCGTCGTCTTAAGCGATGACATAGGCGCCCACCCCCGATAGGGGCAGGTCGCCGCGATACCTCTCACGGTTCATAGCGATGAGTCCTCTGTGTATGCCCGCTTCGGCAGGCAGATCTGTTGAACGGATTTATTATACCGTGCGGCACGGACGCAGAGCCTCGCGGCACGCCCTGGTTTCGGTAAACGAGGCCGGTAATAGCCTCGAAATAATCGAGCGTTTCTGACGCACGGACGCATGCGAGCGTCTAGCATATCCATTCAAACGAGTTCGCGGATAAAGGGAGTCACGGGGCATATGAAGCAATGGGTTGGACTGGGAAAGTTCCTCGCGGGGCATATGCAGGTCATCGTTCCGATTTGCGTAACGCTCGGCGTGCTCTTTCCCCAGCAGATCGGCGTACTCAAGCCCATCGTTCCCGCCCTCTTCGCCTTTATGACGTTCCAAGGTGCGCTCAGCAACACCTTCCACCAGGTCGCTGAGGTGTTCCGCCGTCCCCTGCACCTGATTTTGGCGCTGCTCGTCTCGGCGGTGCTTATTCCCATAGCAGCCTATGCCATGGGATCGCTGTTCTTTGGCTCCAATCCCAACCTTGTCTGCGGCATCGTGCTCGAGTACAGCGTACCCGTGGCGGTCACTGCCTTTATGTGGATTAGCATGTTCGGCGGCAACGGCCCGCTCGCGCTCACCATCATCCTGACGTCCTCGGTTATCTCGCCTGTGACGATTCCGCTCACGCTGAAGCTCTTGCTGGGTGCCACCGTCTCGATCGATGTGCCGAGCATGATGCAGGACATGGCCTTTATGATCGCCATCCCCGCCGTGCTCGGCATCGTGATCAACGAGCTCACACGTGGATGGGGACACGAGAAGCTCTCCCCCGCGCTCTCGCCCGCCTGCAAGTTCATGATGATGGGCATTATCGCCTCCAACTCCACCGCCATGAGCGAGTACGTCCTGCACATGAACGCGATGCGTCTGGAAGTCGCCCTCTTTATTTTGACCTTCGCCATCAGCGGCTTTGTCGTCGGTTTTCTGGTCGCCCGTGCGCTGCATCTGCCATATAGCGAGACGACTACCATGTGCTTTACCTGCGGCATGCGTAACATCTCTTCGGGCGCCGTCATCGCCACACAGTACTTTCCAGGCGAAGTCGTGTTTCCCGTCATGTGCGGAACGCTGTTTCAGCAGATACTCGCCTCGTTTATCGGGCATCTCTTTGAGCGTCTGACCGGCGAGGAGCGCGCCGCCCAGCGCAAGCGTGTCGAGGCCGGCCGCGACGCCATGGCGCGCTAGACTGTCCGCATTACACGGGTGTTAATCTTGCTATACGAGCGTTTCCAGATGCGCACGCAGACGCTCAGCATCGATATCGAGCGTCGTCTCGGCATTGACTTGGGCCAAACGATAGCCGACAAAGTAGGGCGAAACCACCCAACGCGGCAGCGCCTTGGCAATGGTCCGACCGCCCAGGTGATAGAAGAACAAGTTGTACGACTCTGCGCGACCACCGTGGTGCTCGTTTAGGATATAGCGCAGAGCTACCTGGATCGCATCGGCAAAGAGATCCGCCTCGGCTTGGTCTCGTGCGTCATCGCTGGCGGCGATTCCCTGCGGGGCTGAAACGTTGATCTCAAAGAACCCCATGATCGGTTCGGTTGAGATATTGACCGAGATTCTCCCCTGTTGCCAGACATTGATGCCTTCGAAATTGGCAGAAGTCAGCGAAGTGTAGCCGTCTTCCTGCTCCAAACCCACAATCTGCATGTGCGGATGAACGAGACTACCGCCCGAGAGCGGACCCTTGTTCTTGTACATGAGAACGCTGCGATACTGCTGTGAATCGATCATCTGCTGCCAGCACCCCAGGGCAAACCGCATCACATGGTGGAGTTCATCCGGCTCATAGATCACCAGGTCGGCATCGTGATCGGCCGACTCGATCAGCACGGTTTGACGGGTGGCGCGCAGGGTCTTGAACTTATTCTCGAGCCAGATGCAGTCACCATCGCGCCGGATGATATCGGCAAGTTCCTCGGTATCGCAAAAGGGACACGCGGTGCCAGGGCGCCGGTTGTCGTCGGGCTTACCGTTCGCCTGCTGAACGTCAAATACCAGCGCCACGGGTTACGCCTCCAGCGGCACGATCTTGGTGCCATGGAGCTCGGAGACGCTCAATGCCGCCGCCACGGTATCGCGGTTGGCCGTAGAAATGCCGCCGCCGGGAAGGATGGTCAGGCGGTCGCCCGCATACTCGACAAGACGCGACAGGTGCTCCAGGTTGTCCTCGATCGGCGTTCCGGCAGCACCACCATGCGTCAGGATGCGCGTGATGCCGCAGTCGGCGAGTGTGTCAATGGCGTCCAGCTGAGCCTCGGGCGAGAGCTGGTCAAACGCCATGTGGAAGGTGATGTCAAGGGACTCGCGCTTGCACTCCTCGGCCGCACACCCCGCAGCCATCACCAAGGCACCGAGCGTGAGTTCGTCGAGCGCCCATCCGCCAGCACAAGGCTTGCAACAGCCAAAGACCAGACCATCGACGCCGGCGCTTACGGCAAGGCCCAGATCCATCTCCATCATGCGCAGCTCGTCCTGGTTGTAATGAAAGTCCCCGCCGCGCGGACGAATCATGCACATCACGCGCGCATCGTGCTCGTGAGCGTAGCTGACCGTAGCGCTGATAACGCCGGCGGAAGGTGTGGTGCCGCCAACGGCAAGGTTGTCGCACAGCTCAATACGACTCGCACCGGCCTTAATGGCCGCCGGCACCCGCTCAAAGTTCTCGGCACAAAACTCGTACAGCATAGATCTGTCTCTTATACACATCTCCGAGCCCACGAGACATGCGCAGATCTCG
>USHF01000151.1 GCA_900554465.1 uncultured Collinsella sp. | reverse complement strand
GCGTCAGATGTGTATAAGAGACAGGGGCAATGTCGCTCCGGTTCCTGCGCTGAGCTTGAGCCATGCGAGCTTCTCGTTTGGCGCCGGCGCGGCAAATGCCGTGAGCGATGTGACCCTGGAACTGCCGCTGGGCAAAACGCTCGGCATTATCGGCGGTACGGGCAGCGGCAAGTCCACGCTCGTCTCGCTCATTCCGCGCCTGTACGATGCGAGCGCCGGCAGCGTGAGCGTGATGGGCGCAGACGTGCGCGCTTGGCCACTCGATCAACTGCGCCACGTGGTCGCGACCGTCCCGCAGCGCGCGTCGCTGGTGAGCGGCACTATTCGTAGCAACCTGACCTGGCGCGACGAGGCAGCAACCGACGAGGAGCTCTGGGCGGCGCTCGATATGGCGCAGGCCAGCGAGTTCGTGCGTAACAAGCCGCAGGGACTCGATGCCCCGGTCGAGGCGGGCGGCAAGAACTTCAGCGGTGGCCAGCGTCAGCGCCTGACTATCGCGCGTGCCTTGGTGGGTTCGCCTCAGATATTGATCATGGACGACTCCGCCTCGGCGCTCGACTTTAAGACCGATGCTGCGCTTCGCCATGCCATTCGCGAGCGCAGCGTGCGCGGTGCCGCCGAGGTCGGGCTGCCGCTGGCTACGGTCATCGTGAGCCAGCGCGTCTCGACCGTGCGCGACGCCGACATGATCTGCGTGCTCGATCACGGCTCGGTCGCGGGCCTGGGTACGCACGATGAACTGTACGCGACCTGCCAGCTCTATCGCGAGATCTGCCAGTCGCAGCTGCGCCGCGAGGAGCTCGAGGGTCAGCAGGGGAGTGCGGCGCCCACGTCCGCTCCGATCGCCTCCGCATCCGTTTGCGCAAAGGAGGGCTGCTAAATGAATCCGTATACTTCCTCCGGTTCGGTCGCCACGATGACGGCTAACGTGTCCGGCAACGATAGCCTCAACGATCTGGGCGACGGCCCGCGTCAGCCCGGCGATCCCGAGCGTTATCCCGTAGGCGCGGTGACCCGCCGCCTGCTGGGTTATGTTCGTCCACACCGTGTTTCGTTTACGGCGTCGTTTGTGAGTGCCGCCATCTCCGTGATTTTGCAGCTCTACACACCTATTCTCATCGGCGAGGGCATCGACCTGATCGTCGCCGCCGGGCGGGTGGACTTCGACGCGTTGCTGCCGCTCGTTACCAAGCTCGCAATTGTCGTGGTGGGAGCCGCGGCTTTCCAGTGGCTGCAGGGCTACTGCGTCAATCGCCTGTCCTACGAGACGGTGCGCGACATGCGCGTGGAGGCGAGCGACAAGCTCAGCCGCATGCCGCTCAGCTTTATCGACAGCCATGCCCACGGTGATCTTATGAGCCGCGTGGTCAACGATGTCGACCAAGTGGGCGACGGTCTGCTGCAGGGCTTTACCCAGCTTTTCACCGGCGTTATCACCATCGTTGGCACGCTCGCGTTTATGCTCTCCATTAACCTGACCATGACGCTCGTGGTGGTGCTCGTCACGCCGCTTTCCATTTTTGCAGCCGGTGCTATTGCCAAGCTTTCCAACAAAAGCTTTACGGCACAGCAGCGCATCCAGGGCCAACTCGGCGGTCATATCGAGGAGTATGTGGGTGAGCAAAAGCTCGTGGACGCCTTCGCCTACGGCCCGCACGCTCAACAGTGCTTCGATGCCCTCAACGCCGAGCTCTATACGGCAGGCGAGCGCGCGCAGTTTATGGGCTCGCTTTCCAATCCCGGTACGCGCTTTATCAATAACATTATCTATGCCGTGGTCGCTGTGATCGGCTGCGTGGGCGTGATCACGGGCGTGCCCGCTGCGCTCACGGTGGGCGGCGTGCAGATCTTCCTGTCCTACGCCAACCAGTACACCAAGCCCTTCAACGAGGTCACCAACGTCATTACGCAGATTCAGACGGCGTATGCCTCAGCGCGCCGCATGTTTGCACTGCTCGATGCCCGCGAGCAGGAGCCCGATGCGCCAGATGCCGTTGAACTTGTCGCTCCGCAGGGTGAGGTGACCTTTGAGCACGTGGACTTTAGCTACGTGCCCGACCGCAAGCTGCTGCAGGACATCTGCATCGAGGCTAAGCCCGGCATGCGCTTTGCCCTGGTCGGCCCCACGGGCTGTGGCAAGACGACGCTCATCAACTTGCTACTGCGGTTTTACGATATCGATGCCGGTCGCATTGCGGTCGATGGCCGTTCCTCGCGTGACTACACGCGCGCAAGCCTGCGCCGTGCCTTTGGCATGGTGTTGCAGGATACGTGGCTGTTCGAGGGCACGGTGGCGGAAAACATCGCCTACGGTTGTTCCGATGCCACGCGTGAACAGGTTATCGAAGCCGCCAAGCGTGCGCACGCGCACAAGTTTATCGTGCAGCTGCCAGGCGGTTACGATACGGTCATCGGCGAGGACGGCGGCACGTTTAGCCAGGGCCAAAAGCAGCTGCTGTGCATCGCACGCGTTATGCTCACCGACCCGGCTATCTTGCTGCTGGACGAGGCGACCTCGAGTATCGACACGCGCACCGAGCTGCAAGTGCAGGCGGCATTCGACGAGCTCATGGCCGGCCGCACAAGCTTTGTCGTGGCGCACCGCCTGAGCACCATCCGCAACGCCGATTGCATTCTGGTCATGCGCGACGGCCAGATTATCGAGCGCGGCACGCACGACGAGCTGCTAGCGGCAGGCGGCTTCTACGCCGAACTCTACCGCAGCCAGTTTGCCCAGTGAGTAAGCCCGTGGTGCAAATTAATCAATCGACAGACGGTGGTTTACATCTGTCACGTTAGTACTAAGATATTCATCTAATAAATTGCATTAGTGGCTTTAGTTTTGGGGGAAACGAGCAACGTGACTATGACATGCTCTTTGGTGGTCAACAGCAAGAGCGGTAATACCAGGATGGTTTCGGGTGCGATCAAGCGCACTCTGCAGGCTGCGGGCGTTGAGTTTGTCCATGCCGCGGCGTTGAGCGACGATGCGGATGCAGATCAGGTTGCGCTCGAGGCGCAGGGCGCCTGCGCGGCCGACACAGTGCTCGTCGGTTTTTGGTGCGACAAGGGCGCGTGCACGCCTTCGGTCGCGGCGTTGCTTTCCGCCTTGCACGGCAAGCGCGTCTTCCTGTTTGGCACCTGCGGCTTTGGGGCCGACCAGAGCTATTACCAGCAGATTATTGATCGCGTAACTTCCAATTTGGCTGAGGATGCCGAGCTTGCAGGTTGGGCGATGTGCCAGGGCAAGATGGGCCCCGCGGTCAAGCAGCGCTACGAGGCCATGCTCGAGCAAGATCCCGATAACGCCCGATTTAAGATGCTGCTCGACAACTGGGTTGCCGCGAAGGATCACCCCACCAAGGAGGATCTGGACAACATGGCGGCAGCCGCCAAGAAGGCCGTTTTGGGCGAGTAACTTCGCCGTTCGCTGTCCTTCGTGCAAAACAATACAAATGTGAAAGCCTCGAAATTCTCGAGGCTTTTTTCTTAACACGGGGGTGCGCCGTGGCAAGCGTCTGGGGCGACATTTTCCATCATCCGGACGATGAGTCGGTTTTGGAAGATACGATCTCCTGTATCAGCTGGATGTATAGGCAGATGGAGTACGGCTACAAAACGTACCCGGGCTTCTTTACGCACCATTCGATGGGATTCATGTAGTAAGACGCCGCCGGGCGGGCGCCACGTTGCAGAACCTAGGCCTAGCAGGTGGTTGATAATTCCATACCCAAATGTATCCAGAGTGGGATGGGCTTTCCGGATGGGCGGGGTTGCGGAAGCCGTGTCCCAGAATTTGCCTTTGGAATGGGATGTGGTTTCCGGTTGAGGCGTCTGGCGGAAAGCGCGACCCGGAATTTGCGGTCGAAGTGGGATGTGGCTTCCCAACGGGGCCGCAAGCGGAAACCACATCCCACCTCGCAAGCGAATTCAAGGACACGGTTTCCAGCGGGTTATGGGCTGCGAACTAGATGGGGCAGCCATGAAACTCAGATAGGGGGGGTTAAAAACAAATGGTACATCCGCTGTCTCTTATACACATCTGACGCTGC
>USHF01000150.1 GCA_900554465.1 uncultured Collinsella sp. | reverse complement strand
TCTACACGTAAGGAGTCGTCGGCAGCGTCAGATGTGTATAAGAGACAGGCCGGGAACACCGCGGCTTGGTACACAACCGCGGCGGCAGAGAAGGCACCGACCACGGCGAATGTCATGCGCCAGCCCACGGCCAGTCCGATGGCACGGCCGATCGGCAGGCCAAAGATCTGCGCGATGGACGAGCCCGTGGCGATTATGCTGATGGCGAGCGCCCCGTGGCGGGCGTCGACCAGGCGCGAGGCCATGATCGAGGCGACTGACCAGAACACGGCATGCGCGCAGGCGACCACCAAACGCGCGCAAACCAAAATAGGATAGGTAGGCGCCAAGGCGGACAGGAACTGGCCGAGCGAAAACACAGCCAAAACGCCCAGCAGCATCCGCTTGAACTCAAAGCGCGAGGCAAACACCATAAGCGGCAGTGACAGCAGCATGACGCCCCAGGCGTAGACCGAAATCATGATGCCTGTCTGGGCCTCGGTGAGCGAGAACGACGCGGCGATATCAGTCAGAAGGCCGATGGGCATGAACTCCGACGTGTTGAATACGAACGCGCAGCAGGCGAGCCCGATAAGCGGGAGCCACTGCTTGAGTGAGATGCCATCTTGTCTTGCCTGAGCCATGTAGAAACCTCTCCGATTGTCTTGGGCGGTGGGCGATTATATAGCAACGGCCCCGCATCCGTCAGTACAGATGCAGGGCCGAAATCAACTCAATACACAGAGGTTGCGCCGTCAGTAAATAACTAAGCCAACCCCAGCAATATGCCCGCCGAATGCACGACAAACGCCACGATCCAGGCGACCGTCACCTGAAACGCGAATACGGCCACGGCATAGCGCGCGCCCAACTCGCTCTTAACGGCGCCGATGGACGCCACGCAAGGCGGGTACAGCAGCGTAAAGACCAAGAACACGTAGGCGGTAAACGGCGAAAACATGGTTGACAGTGCCGCGGGCGAGGTTGCACCCAAAAGCACCGTGAGCGTCGAGATGACGCTCTCCTTGGCAATAAGTCCCGTGACGAGCGCCGTCGAGGCGCGCCAGTCGCCAAAGCCGAGCGGGGCCAACACCGGCGCGATGATGCTACCCAGACCGGCAAGCAGGCTTTGCGACTGGTCGGCGACCACATTAAAGCGAATATCGAACGTCTGCAGGAACCAGATGACCACCGTAGCGGCAAAGATAATGGTAAAGGCCTTGGTAATAAAGTCCTTGGCCTTATCCCATGCCAGCATCACCGTCGTCTTGATGCTCGGCAAGCGGTAATTGGGAAGCTCCATGATAAACGGCACCGGGTCGCCCTTAAATGCCGTGCGATTGAGCACCAAAGCCGCGATGCAACCGACCGCAATGCCAATCAGATAGAGCGAGACCATGGCGGGAACCGTCGCCTGTGGGAAAAACGCCCCGCACAGCAAGCCGTAGACCGGCAACTTGGCCGAGCAGCTCATGAACGGCGTGAGCATGACGGTCATCTTGCGGTCGTGCTCGGACGGTAGCGTGCGGGTCGACATGATTGCCGGCACGGTGCAGCCAAAACCAACGAGCATGGGCACGAAGCTGCGGCCCGACAGGCCAAAGCGGCGCAGCACCTTATCCATGACAAAGGCCACGCGCGCCATGTAGCCGGAGTCTTCCAGAATGGAGAGGAACAAGAAGAGCACGACGATGATCGGCAGGAAGGTCAGCACGCTGCCCACGCCCGTAAGGACGCCGTCGACGGCGAGCGAACGCACCACGTCGTTGGTGCCGAACGCCTTGAGGCCCGCATCGGCCGAGGCGATGATGGCGGCGATGCCGTCCTCCATAAGTCCCTGCAACGCCGCGCCGATCACGCCAAACGTCAGCCAAAAGACGAGGCCCATGATCACCAGGAACGCCGGAATGGCTGTGTAACGACCTGTCAGGATGCGGTCAATCTTGACGGAGCGCACGTGCTCGCGGCTCTCGTGCGGCTTTACGACGCAGCGCCCGCACACGTCGCCGATAAAGCCGAAGCGCATGTCGGCCAGCGCAGATAGACGGTCGGTGCCGGCCTCGCCCTCCATCTGGGTAATGATGTGCTCGATGGCGTCAAGCTCGTTGCGATCCAGATGAAGTGCCTCGGTCACCAGCTCGTCGCCCTCAACCAGCTTGGTCGCCGCAAAACGCACGGGAATGTGCGCCGTCGCGGCATGGTCCTCGATCAGGTTGGCAATGCCGTGGATGCAGCGATGCAGTGCACCGCCGTCCGGACCGTCGGGCGCGCAAAAGTCCAAGCGGCCGGGGCGTTCGCGGAACCGTGCCACATGCAGGGCATGATCCACCAGCTCGCCGATGCCCTCGTTGCGGGCAGCGCTAATGGGGACAACGGGCACGCCCAACAGGCTCTCGAGCAGGTTGACGTCCACGGCGCCGCCGTTAGCCGTCACCTCGTCCATCATGTTGAGCGCGATGACCATGGGGCGATCGAGCTCCATAAGCTGCAGCGTCAGGTACAGATTGCGCTCGATGTTGGTAGCGTCGATGATGTCGATGATGGCGTCGGGGGTTTCGTCCAAGATGAATTGGCGGCTGACGATCTCTTCGCCCGTGTACGGTGACAGGGAGTAAATGCCGGGCAGGTCGGTAACGCTTGCCTCAGGATGGTTGCGGATGGTGCCGTCCTTGCGGTCGACCGTTACGCCGGGAAAGTTACCAACGTGCTGGTTGGAGCCCGTAAGCTGGTTGAACAGTGTGGTCTTACCGCAGTTTTGGTTGCCGGCGAGGGCAAAATGCAGCGGTGCGCCCTCGGGCACGGCCGTCTTGGCAGCACGAGGCGAATACGTCCCCTCGCCCAGTGCCGGGTGATCTGTCGTGCCGATTGCGGCGTTAGCGCGCGGACCCGTATCTGTATCGTGAACACCCACAAGCTCGATGCGAGCGGCATCGTCCTTGCGCAGCGTCAACTCGTAGCCACGCAGGCGAATCTCGAGCGGGTCGCCCATAGGAGCGTACTTCATCATGGTGACTTCGGTGCCCGGCGTTAGGCCCATGTCCAAAATATGCTGTCGGAGTGCCTGATCGTCCGATGCCACCGATGCGACAACGGCGTCCTTTCCAATCTCGAGTGTATCGAGCTTCACGCGCTCATCCTTTCGTTAGACGCGGTTAACCGTTTACCGGGGCTAACCAACTCGTAACGACAAATGATAGCGCTCTGAACTATTTTATAAAGTCAAATACCGATGTTTACCTGCGCAAACTTTATGCGGTGCGCCCCGAAAGCTCTTTGCGCATACCGCTCAGCGAGATCGAAACGGAACCCGACCGCGCGGTAGCGGTGAGTCGATCACCCTCGACCGACCCCGTGCATGTAAAGGGCGCCTTGCCCATCAAGACGTGGGAGATAGTACCCGAGAGCTCAAAGAAATCGCCCTCAGCGCGGGCACTCGAGAGAGCGATATTGAGACCCCTGACGTTTAGTACTGCCCTGAGCGCGCCGTTCACCCCATGTGCAAACGTCACCTCGCCGCGTTTACTCCCCACCGGCGTCTGGGCCGAAACCACATACGTACCCTCAAGCATGGCTCCTCCTCTGAGTAGGCTTTTTGAAACGGGTAAGTAGTCTACTTTTCCATATGGCGCTCCAGGAAGCGGAAGGCTAGGCGGATCCAGGGACGGACCGCCACCTGCTTGTCCTCGTTGTCGACCGCGATGTTGGCGTTGCCGAGCGAAAGACCGTGACCGCCCTGGTCAAAGACGTGCATCTCGCATGCAACGCCCTCCTCGGCCATGCGCTGCGCAAACGGATAGACCTGCGCGATCGGCGCCGTCTTGTCGTCGGACACGCCCCACACAAAGGTCGGGGGCATCTGGCGCGAAACGTGCGTGGTAGGGCAAATGTCGGCCAGGTGCTCATCGGTCGCCTCGCCGCCCGTCACCATCGACAGATAGTCGTTGAGCAAATCGCGCCCCGTCTTGCCACCCGTCTTGGGCACGCGCAGGTCGATGCGCGGGTCGCGCGTCTGCATATCACGCACATAGGCAAGGTCGAGCAACGGATAGCCCAGCACCACGGCGTCGGGACGAATATCCTCCGGACGAGCCCCTGCCAGGCCCGCGAAGGGACCAGTCTTCCACTG
>USHF01000149.1 GCA_900554465.1 uncultured Collinsella sp. | reverse complement strand
GTAAGGAGTCGGCGGCAGCGTCAGATGTGTATAAGAGACAGGTTCTGCAAATTCGGGTCGCTCGAGGACAGACGCCCCGTCGCAGTGATGGTCTGGTTGTACGTGGTGTGCACACGACCGTCACCACGGCGCAGCGGACCTAGCGTGTCCAGATAGGTCGACTTAATCTTGGACTTCTCACGCCAGTCCAAAATCAGACGCACGATCTCGTGGTCGCGGGCAAGATCGCTCAACACCTTGGCGTTGGTCGAATAATAGCCGCGCTTGGTCTTCTTGAGGCCCTTGGTCGGAAGCCCCATCACATCAAAGAGTACGTGCGACAGCTGCATGGGGCTGCCAATATTAAAGGTCTCGTCACCTGCAAGATCGCGAATGCTTCGCTCGACCTCGGTGATCTGGGTCGCCAGGCCCTCGGACAGACTGCGCAGCCGATCGGGATCCACGAGCATGCCCGCGCGCTCCATCTTGGCAAGCACCGGCACAAGCGGCATCTCGATGCCATCGAACACGTTGACAGCGTTCTCGCGGGTCATGCGGTCGCGCAGTGGTGCGACCAGCGCCAGCGTCAAGGCCGCCGTGCGAGCGGCGGGCGCAGGAGCGTCCTCGACAGCACCCTCTGCACCGCGCGCCGCAGGCAGCGCCATCTGCAGATAGGTATCGGCCAGATACGTCTCATCGAACTCGGAGCGGTCGGAATCCAGCAGGTAGGCGGCAACCGCGGTATCGAAGATGCGCGTGGAATCGGCAGACAGCGGGTCCATGAGCTCGGGCTCAGAGGAATCGATAGGAGAAAGCTCGTGCAGCAGCGCCTTCATGTCCGGACTCGCCACGCGGCCCTCCATAAACAGGCGCGCGAGCACGCCGGCAATCACGCCGTGGACGAAGTAGAAGCCCTCAACCTCAGCCGCCGCACCGCCGTCGCCCTCCTCGAGCGCGAACAGGCCCTTGGACGTCGCCAGCCACAGCGTGCGTGTCAGCCCAAAGAGCGCGCCCTCTTCCTTGTCGTCGTCCACCACGGCGGCGACCCACTCGCCGGCATCAATCGCGCGGGAAATCTCAGCCGCAACGGCACCAAGCGCGTCAGCATCGCCCGCGGCTGCGCGAACCATCGCAGGCATCTCAAACACACTGGAGGCAGCAGCAGCCCCGCCCTCGCCACCGATCAGCGCCAAGAAACGGTTCTGCATGGCGGTGATACCAAGCGTGCCCAGCGCCGCGGAAACCTCATCGGCAGAATACGCCGGGAAGGACGTCGCCTCAAAATCGAGCTCAACGGGCGCGTCGGTGCGGATGGTCGCGACCTTACGGCTCAGCAGCGCGTCGTCGATGTGCGCGCGCAGGTTCTCGCCCATCTTGCCCTTGACCTCGTCAGCATGCGCGATGACCTCGTCCAGGCTACCGTACTGTGCAATGAGCGCGCTCGCCTTTTTGGGGCCGATGCCCGGCACGCCGGGGATGTTATCGGACGTGTCGCCCTTCAGACCATAAAAGTCGGGCACGAGCGCCGGCGTGATGCCGTGATACAGATCGTCCACGCTCTCGGGCGTCATGATCGCCACGTCGGACAGGCCCTTGCGGGTCGAGACCACGTTGACGTGCTCGGTCACGAGCTGATACATATCGCGATCACCGGTCACCAGCAGCATGTCACAGCCGGCTTGCTCGCCCAGGCGCGCCATAGTGCCCAGGATGTCATCGCCTTCCCAGCCCTCGGACTGCAAGATCGGCACGTTGAGCGCGGCGAGCAGCTCCTTAATCATGGGAAACTGCGCGTGCAGATCGGGGTCCATGGGCGGGCGCTGGGCCTTGTACTGCGGCAGCATCTCCATGCGCACGCGCGGCTTGCCCTTGTCAAACGCCACGACCACACCGTCGGGGTTAAAGGCGTCAATCATCTTGAGGAACATATTCAAAAAGCCAAAGATCGCGTTGGTGGGACGACCGTCCGGCGCGTTCATGGTCGGCGGCACGGCGTGGAAGGCGCGGTGCATGAGCGAGTTGCCGTCGATGACGGCAAAGGTACGGCGCTTGTCAGACATATTGAATACCTCGCTTTGGGGTGGGCACGGTTTGCTCACACCAGTTTACACGCTCCCCGCCCCGCGGCCACCGCACATCAAGCTCCCCCGCCACCGTGAGCCCGCGCGTGATACGATGGCTCACGGTACATCAACCAGCACGATCGATCCGAAAGGAGCCTGCGTCATGGAGCGTCCCTGCGCATGGAAAAAGTACACGCCACAGCAAGTCGAGGAGCTCGAGGAGCTTTGCCGCGGCTATAAGCAGTTTTTGAGCGAGAACAAGACCGAGCGCCTGTGCGTCAAGACCGGTATCAAGATGGCCGAGGAGGCGGGCTACGTCAATCTGGAGACCGTGATCGCCGAGGGCCGCGCGCTCAAGGCAGGCGACAAGGTGTACGCCGCCAACCACGGCAAGGACCTTATGCTCGTCAACCTGGGCACCGCCCCGCTCGAGCAGGGCTTTAACATCCTGGGCGCCCACGTGGACTCGCCGCGCCTGGACCTTAAGCAGAATCCCGCCTTCGAGGCCGGCGACATGGCCTATCTCGACACGCACTACTATGGCGGGGTCAAGAGCTACCACTGGGTCGCTTCCCCGCTCGCACTCGTAGGCGTCATCTGCAAAAAGGACGGCACCACCGTCGACATCAACATCGGCGACAAGGCGGACGACCCGGTCTTTACCATCTCCGACCTGCTGATCCACCTCTCGAGCGAGCAGATGGCCAAGCCCGCCAAGGATGCCGTCGATGCCGAGATCCTCGACGTGATCGTGGGCGGCCGCCCCGTCAAGTCTGACGAGGACGACAAGGACGCTCCCAAGGAGCCCGTCAAGCAGATGTTCCTGGATATCCTCAAGGAGCAGTACGACGTCGAGGAGGAGGACTTCCTCTCCGCCGAGATTGAGGTCGTGCCCGCCGGCCCGGCCCGCGACATGGGCCTCGACCGCTCCATGATTCTGGGCTATGGCCACGACGACCGTGTCTGCGCCTATCCGTCCATGCTCGCCCAGATCAACGTCGCCAACGTGGAGCGCACGAGCATCACACTCATCGTCGACAAGGAGGAAATCGGTTCCGTGGGTGCCACCGGCATGACGAGCCGCTTCTTCGAGAACACCGTCGCCGAGATCATGACGCTCGCCGGCGAGGATAGCCCGCTGGCCCTGCGCCGCGCGCTCGCCCGCAGCCGTATGCTTTCCTCCGACGTGTCCGCCGGCTTCGACCCGGGCTACGCTGGCAAGTTCGAGGCCAAAAACGCAGCCTTCATGGGTCGCGGCCTGTGCTTCAACAAGTACACGGGCAGCCGCGGCAAGGGCGGTTCAAACGACGCCGACGCCGAATACGTGGCCCTCGTCCGCGACATCATGGACGAGGCCGGCGTGGACTTCCAGACCTGCGAGCTCGGCCGCGTCAACGCGGGCGGCGGCGGCACCATCGCCTACATCATGGCCAAGTACGGCATGAACGTCATCGATTCCGGTGTTGCCGTCCTGTCCATGCACGCCCTGTGGGAGGTCGCCAACAAGGCCGATATCTACGAGGCCTACCGCGGCTACAAGGCCTTCATCGAGCGCGCCTAATCCACCCTTCATCATTTGCGGTGAAATACGGACTAAACTGGCCCATAAACGACCAAAACAGACCGTATTCCACCGCAACTTCTTTTTTGGCAGAGGAGAGTCCATGCTGCAGGTCATCATTTCGCCCGCCAAGCAGATGCGCGCGGCCCAAGATGCTTTTGAAGTCCTGGGCATTCCGCCCTTTGTGCGCGAGACAGCTCGCCTCCACCGCGCACTGCTAGATATCGAGCGGAATGAAGGCAGCGGCGGCCTGCAGGCGCTATGGAACGTGAGCGACAGGCTGCTTACAACGTGCCTGGATACGCTTCACGAATTTATGCCCGTCCTGAGCGATGCCAGCCTCGCCGATCCCGATATCGCGCGTCGAATCTCCTCTGCCGTCATGTCCTATCACGGCATTCAATACCAAAGCATGGCGCCCGAGGTCATGGATGCCGCACAGCTCGACTGGCTGCAAAACCTGTCTCTTATACACATCTGACGCTGCCGACGACTCCTTACGTGTAG
>USHF01000148.1 GCA_900554465.1 uncultured Collinsella sp. | reverse complement strand
GCAGGTCCCCCAGCACCAGGCCCACGAGCGGGCACAGGACGATGGGGCGGAACGCGTAGAGGGTGCCGAGCTGATAGTCGAGGCATCCAAACGCTCCGACTAAGCCGACGAGGATTGCTTGGACAAGCATAATTCCTCCCAATAAGGAATCTCAAACCGTCGTCACTCCCGTCGCGCGCGTTGTTGATATCAATTCCGGGAGTTCGATTACACGGCTCGAAGCGTACCTGGTGTGCTGCGAACACCCATGCCAGGTACAAATGATTTGATACCAATTATAGGTATGCAGGTCCTCACTATTTAATACCACTCGCCCAGCGGGGTGTTTTTTACCGTAAACGGCAGACGCATTCCATCAAGCATGCTCCTTGTTTCGATGGCGGACAAGCGCCACCAGAAAGCCATCGCCAAAGGCATCGGATGCCAAGTTGCCTACAATCACCAAAACGATAATCGCCGCGCCCAAAAACTCGTTCCAGTGAAAGACCTCGCCAAAGAGGAGCGCCGACCAGCAGGGAGCGAGCACGACCTCGCTCATGCAGACCAAGTTGGCCGCAAACGCATTGGTACGCGCGATCCCCTTGGCATACAGCACGCTCGCAAGGCCACTGCAAAAAAGGCCATGCACCAGCATAAGCCCCCACTCAAATGGTCTCACGGAGTCTAGGGCACCAGCAAAATAGACGATCGGCAGCATAGAGATACCGCAGGAGATGAGCGAGGACACCATGGGCGACGCATCGGGGCGAGAGTTCAAAAAGAAGCACAGCCCAAAGGTGGCGCCCGAAATGACAGCAAGCAAGTTGCCGAGCATGCCCTCGGCACTCAAATCACCTAAAAAGAAAAGTCCCATACCCGTAAAAGCAACCACCACAGAGACAATCTTCGCAGGCGAGGGCAACGTGCGAGTTGCGAGCGATTGATACACGATAACGAAAATCATCGAGGTGTACTGCAAAACGATTGCGTTGCCGACCGTCGTGAGCTGGTTGGCAAAGTTAAACGTGGTGCCCGTCACGAAGTTGCAGACGGCCACAAGGACAATAAGACGGCTGACGCGGAGGACGGGCCTGCCGACGAGCAGGATAAAGAGCGCCATAAATATTGCCGTGACGGCACCGATCAAAAGAGCTGACTGCGAATTGGCGTGAACGAGGATGCCGATAAAGCTCCACAAGAGCGCCGTGCCAAATAGATACATCGCCCCGCTCACGCCATTATCGGGTGGATTGTCAGATCGAATCACGAAGCACCTCCAGCTAGCTTTCGATAATAAAAAACGGCGACCACAACGGGTCGCCGTTTCCCTTGGGGGCAGATAATAGGCTGGGCCCTTACGCCAGCACGCCGAAGAACGCGCCGACGATGCCCACGACCATGGTGGCCACGATCAGCGCCATGGGGTTGATCTTCTTGGACAGCAGCCAGTAGTACAGCCAGAAGGCGATCATGCCGAGCATGCCGGGCATGATGCCGTCCAGGATGTCCTGGAGGGTCTGGGCGTCCTCGCCCGAGCCGATGGCCACCGGGATGCTGGCCCAGAACATGTCCTTGCACATGGCGCCCACGACCATGACGCCCACGATTCCCACGCAGGTCATGATCTTCTGCATGAGGCCGGTCCTCTGGGCCTCGTCCAGGAAGCCCACGCCCAGCTCGTAGCCCTTGACGGCGCCCCAGATGCGCAGCGCGAAGCCGGGGACGTTGTAGATGAGCAGGAAGGCGATGGGGCCGAAGGGGTTGCCGGCCTGGCACAGGCTGATGCCCACCGCGGCGGCGACCACGCGCAGCGTCGACAGGAAGATGGAGTCGCCGATGCCGGACAGCGGGCCCATGAGGGCGGCCTTGACGTCGTTGACGCTCTCAGGCTCGATCTCGCCGCGGGCGACCTTCTCCTCCATGGCCATCGCGATGCCGCCGACGAACGGGGCGAACTGGACGGTGATGTTGAAGAACGCGCAGTGGCGGCGCAGGGCCTCGGCGTAGTCGTCGGGGCGGCCGGCGTAGATCTTCTTGAGCATGTTGGCGACCATCAGGCAGAAGGCGATGTTCATCTGCTTGTAGTAGGTCCAGGAGAACTCCATGCCCAGGGCGCCGACGTTGACGGCGCTCTTGACGAGGTCGGAGCGCGTGATCTTGTTCTCGGGACTAGAAGTCATCGTCCTCATCCCCTTCCGCGGAGAGCTGGGGCTGGGCTCCGCCCAGGCCGAGCAGGTCGAACTTGTCGATGCCGATGATGATGGCGATCAGGGCGACGCCCAGGACGGGCACGTTGGCGTAGGAGCACAGCAGGAAGCCCAGGAAGTAGAAGGGCACGAGCTGCTTGGTGAGCACCAGGCGGCCGAGCATGGCGAAGCCCATGGCCGGCAGGATGTTGGCGGCAACGCCAAAGCCAGCAAGGACAAAGGGCGGGATGAAGTCGAGCATGCCCTGGATAGCGTCAGCACCCAGATAGAACGACAGCGAGCACAGCAGGAACGCCATGATGACACCGGTGGAACCGATCAGGAAGTGCATCGCATAGACACCCTTAAGGTTGCCCTGGCTGGAGAAGACATCAGCGCGGTCAACCAGGATCGGCAGGGCGGCGTTGAGGATGTTCTTGATGGCAAGGCACAGCGTGGCGATGGGCATGGCAAGCGCGATGGCTGCCTCGGTACCCTGGCCGAGCTGAATGGCAAACGCGCAGGCGAGCACGCCGCCGATCGTCTCATCAGGCGGCACGTAGGCGCCGATGGAGATCGAGCCCATGAACAGCAGCTCCAGGCTCGCACCGATCGCGAGGCCGGACTGCAGGTCCCCCAGCACCAGGCCCACGAGCGGGCACAGGACGATGGGGCGGAACGCATAGAGCGTACCGAGCTGGCAGTCGAACTTACCAAATGCGGCGATAAGTCCGATGAGGATTGCTTGGGTAAGCATACATCCCCCTTTCCATATAGGACACTACGAAGAACCCGCAGGCTCTTCGAAATTGAACGCCTAGAGCACGCTGGCGCAGTCAACCTTGGGGTCATCGGCCAGAGGTCGAATCTCGACCTCAATGCCACGATCCAGCATCTCGCGCACATCGGCTTCCTCGGCCGCGGTCAGGAAGATCTGACGAGAGACCTGACGAGCGTCGGGACGCTTCTCGTCCTTGGGCTTGGTGTTGCCCAGGTTGACCGACTTGATCTGCGGGCAGCCCTCAACAAGCTGCTTTGCCTCAGCGATAGTGGCGACGCAGATGATCATCTTGTACTTGTCGGTCACGCCCGAGTTGATAGCTTCGATTGCATGCTCCATATCTTTGATGACGAGCTTGCAGCCGGCAGGCTTGCCCATCTTGAGCGTCGTCTTCCACACCGGGTCGTTAGCGACCTTATCGCCCACGCAGAAGATGCAGTTGGAGCCAAGGCCCTGAACCCAGGAAACTGCGACCTGGCCATGAAGCAGGCGATGGTCAACGCGAAGTAGCTGAATCATAATGTGACCCCCCAAAGGTCTTGTGCCGTCTTACGGCGTGTCAGTAGGTGCTGCGGATTAGAACTCTTCTTCCTCGTCGTCATCGACCAAAAGGTCGTTGACAAACTTCACGCGCGTATCGTCCGCAGCGACGATGGCGCGAATCGTCTCCTCAACCGGCGCCGACTCGTCAGAGAACAGCAACTGGATGAGGAGAGGAAGGTTCATGTTGGTAACGAGGTACGTGCGGGGACGCGTCTGGACGATCTTGGTGAACTCGTTGTTGACGCTGCCGCCAAAGAGGTCGGTGCAGACAACGACATCATCGTCGGCAGACATGCCTGCCAGCAGTTTTTGGGCCTCCTCGGCCACGTCCATGCGGCCATCGACGAACATCGAAAGATCGTGGACGTTGTCGCGAGCGCCCGAGAGCAGCTCGACGCTCTCCTTGATGCCGGTAGCGAAGTGCGCATGGCTGGCGATGATGTACTGTCTCATTCTGTGTTCCTCTCAATAGCCCGGCACGTTCCCGCACCCGTTTTCTTTAGTAGTCGAACTGGTGATAGTAGCGACGATACTTGAGGTTGTGCTTGGTGACCGTCTCGTAGTAGCGAGCCAGGCGGTCGGTAACGAGCACCGTCAGAATCCACGGAGACACGATGACGCGGAACTCGTCGTCAAGGCCGGGGATCGC
>USHF01000147.1 GCA_900554465.1 uncultured Collinsella sp. | reverse complement strand
GCTCGGAGATGTGTATAAGAGACAGTTGTGGATGCGCGCGTGAAGAAGATCCGCGCCGCCAACCCCGATGCCGATATGGACGCTGTGCCCGTCGACCTGGTGACGTGTTCGGGGTCCGGCCTCGACCCGGAGATCTCCCCCGATGCCGCCGAGTACCAGGTACCGCGCCTGGCGAAGGCCACGGGCAAGAGCGAAGGCGAGGTGCGCGACATCATCGCCCAGTGCACCAGGGGCCGATTCCTGGGCGTCTTCGGCGAGCCCACGGTCAACGTGCTCAAGGTGAACCTTATGCTGGACGGCGCGCTGTAGGTGAGGGAGTGGCGGATGAGGGCATGACTGACTATCTGAGCCCTCAATTCCACCCCGCCCATCAGTTGCGGTGAAATACGGACTGTTTTGTCTGTCAAAAGCCTCATCTACTCCGTATCCCACCGCAACTTTTTGTGAGGGTCGGGATTGAAGGTGGAGAGTGCGAGCGAGTGCGGATACGGCAGTTACTGCTACGATAGGTAGGTCAGCAACTGCCGCCGAGCGGCTCAAACGAAAGGAAGCCTGCATGGAGTCCTCCTCCTACCCGATGCTCTTTAGCCCGATCAAGGTCGGTACGACCGAGGTCAAGAACCGCGTCTTTATGCCGCCGGTGTCCACCAACCTGGCCGACCACGGCTATGTGACCGACGATCTGGTCGACCATTACCGCGCCCGTGCCAAGGGCGGCGTGGGCCTGATCATCACCGAGGTCGTGACGGTCGAGCCCACCTATACCTATCTGCCGGGTGACATGTGCTGCTACGACGACACGTTTATCCCCGGCTGGGAAAAGCTCGCCGCCGCCGTCCACGAGTATGGCTGCAAGATCATGCCGCAGCTCTTCCACCCCGCCTACATGGCCTTTAACATTCCGGGCACGCCGCGCCTCATCGCCCCGTCCTTTGTGGGCCCGTCCTATGCCCGCGAGGCGCCGCGCCCCATCACGGTCGATGAGATCCACGAGCTCACGCATCAGTTCGGCGACGCCGCCGTGCGTATGCAGAAGGCCGGCGTCGATGGCGTTGAGGTCCATGCGGCGCACGCCCATGGCATGCTCGGCGGCTTTTTGACCCCGCTATACAACAAGCGTACCGACGAGTACGGCGGCTCGCTCGACGCCCGCATGCGCTTCTTGCTCGAGGTCATCGCCGAGATTCGCGAACGCTGCGGCAAGGACTTCATCATCGACGTCCGCATCTCGGGTGACGAGTACACCGATGGCGGCCTGACCCTCAACGACATGATCTATGTCTCGCGTCGCCTGGAGAAGGCCGGTGTCGACATGATCCACGTGTCGGGCGGCACCACCATCAAGCGCGGCTCCGCCATTCCCGCCGCCGGTACCCAGCAGGCCTCGCACGCCGCCTGTTCGCGCGAGATCAAGAAGCATGTGAACATTCCCGTCGCCACCGTCGGCCGCATCAACGAGGCCTGGATTGCCGAGGAGCTGATCGAGGACGGCGCTGCCGACATCTGCATGATGGGCCGCGCCAATCTGTGCGATGCCGAGTTCTGCAACAAAGCGGCTGCCGGTAACGCCGACGAGATCCGTCCCTGCATCGGCTGCCTGCGCTGCCTGAACGGCATTATGTTCGGCAAGCGCATCTCCTGCACCGTCAACCCGGACGTGGAGCGCGACGAGGCCGGCTACGAGCCTGCCGCCGAGGCAAAGAACGTGCTCATCGTGGGCGCCGGTCCCGCGGGCATGGAGGCGGCCTATATTGCCGCCAAGCGCGGCCATAACGTGGTGCTCGTGGATAAACAGGACGAGCCGGGCGGCGAGATGCGCATCGCGGCCGTTCCGCCGGCAAAGCAGGAGCTCACGCGTGTGATTAAGTATCAGTACCGTCGCCTGGCTGATGCCGGCGTCACGTGCGTCTTTGGTACCGAGCTTTCGGCCGAGGACATTCAGCGTGACTACGCGGGCTACGAGGTCGTCCTGGCTTATGGCGCCGAGCCCATCGCTCCGGCTTTCATGCAGGGCTTTAAGCAGGTTATGACGGCTGACGACCTGCTGGGCGGCAAGGCTTTCCCGGGCAAGAAGATCGTCATCGTGGGCGGCGGCACCGTCGGCTGCGAGACGGCCGATTACCTGGCCCCGTTGGTCAACGACCTGTCGCCAGCCAATCGCGATGTCACCGTCATCGAGATGACCAAGACGCTCGCCGCTAACGAGGGCGGTGCCGGTCGCGCGGTGCTCATCACGCGCATGCTCTCCAAGGGCGTTCACGTGCTGACCGAGGCCAAGGTGACCGAGATCACCGAGGACACCATCTCGTACGAAAAGGATGGCCAGATCCACACCATCGCCGATGCCGATACGCTGGTGCTTGCCATGGGCTATCGTCCCAATAGCAAGCTTGCCGACGACCTTGCCGCGGCCGGTGTCTCCACCCACGTGCTGGGCGATGCCCAGAAGTGCGGCAACATTCGTGATGCCATCGGTGACGGATACAAGATCGCCTGCGAGCTCTAGCTAACCCCTTGGTGCATGGGGGACGGGTGTCTCTGCGCCTTCCGATAGCAAAACAGCGGCGGCGTTCCGGGTTCGGGATGCCGCCGCTTGCTCTTGCGATCCTGGCGGCGCAAGCAGTCCCTATTTCACCGCAACCGAGCGGACGGAGGATGCGATAGTATAACGTGATGACATTCGGCAAACCGTGGGCTTCATCCGAGGGCTTTATGGAACAACACCAGCATTATCAGAGCTTGCAAGATCAGGCATACAACGCATTGCGCTCCAAGATCATCTATGCCGAGCTCAAGCCTGGCACGCGCCTTTCGGCGATTGGTCTGGAAAAGGAGACGGGAATCGGGCGCACGCCCATTCGCGAGTCCTTTGTGCGCCTGCGTGAGCAGGAGCTAGTGGAAACGCGTCCCAAAAGCGGCACCTATGTCTCAAAAATCAGCATGGAGCGCGCCGAGAACGCCTGTTTCTTGCGTGAGAAACTCGAGAGAAGCGTACTCATTAAATGTTGCTCTGCCGCCACGCCTGAGCAAAAACATCGGCTCGAGCAGATTCTTGCCGAGTCCGAGTCGCTCGACCATAGCGAAACGCGTCGCTTTTTCGATCTGGACAACCTATTCCACGAGACGTGCTTTGAGATTGCCGGCCGCCACATGTTGTGGGATTGGATGAAGAGCGTCAATACGCATTTTGAGCGGTACAACTGGTTGCGTATGGTGTCGCAGGATCTGGATTGGGAGCCGATTCGTCGTCAGCATCGCCGGATTCTCGAGTCCATTAAGAGGGGCGATACCGACACGGCGAGCTATCTGGCAGAGACACACCTGCATCTGATGCCCGAGGAACAGGGCCCGGTTATCGCCTTGCATCCCGACTATTTTGAGCTGCCTAAAGACTCGAATATCTAGCCCATCATCGCATCTGCTCGAGACACAAAAACGATGTTGCTCATCTACAACGTTTTGCAAGCGAGATTTTTAAAAAAATGCCTAAAATGGCTCAGACTGCCGACAATTGGGAAACGGGGTGCGCTATGGCGCAGATGAGGATTAAGGACATTGCTGCCGAGGCGGGCGTGAGCCCGGCCACGGTCTCGCGCTATCTCAACAACCGCCCTGGGCAGATGACCGAGGAAACCCGTGCTCGCATCGCGGCAGTTATCGAGCGCACCGGCTATCGTCCACGTGCCGCCGCGCGCAATCTGCGCAGCTCGCGTACCAACCTCATCGGCGTGATCTTGGCCGACATTGCTAACCCGTTCTCCAGCGCCATGCTCGAAGGGCTTTCCGCCAGCGCCGCCGCGCGCGGCTGCTCGCTCATGACGGCCATTAGCGGCAACGACCCCGCCAAGGAGGCAGAGTCGCTCACCAGACTTATCGATGCCGGCGTGGACGGCCTGGTCGTCAATACCTGCGGAGGCAACGACAAGGCGATCGCCGAGGCTGCGGGACGCCTGCCCGTCGTGCTGCTCGACCGCGATGTTGCCGACGGCGGTGTCGATCTGGTGACCTCCAACAACCGTGAGCTGGTCGCCGGCCTGGTAGACGCCTTGGCCTCTGCGGGCAGCGAGCGCCTGTGCCTGCTCACCGAGGCAAGCGACGACAGCCCCGTGCGTCGCGAACGCGCCGAGGCGTTTGCCGACGAGCTTTCGCGCCGCGGTCTTGCGGGCGAGG
>USHF01000146.1 GCA_900554465.1 uncultured Collinsella sp. | reverse complement strand
AGATCTGCGCATGTCTCGTGGGCTCGGAGATGTGTATAAGAGACAGGGGCAGCAGCGCCTCGTCGCCGCCGGATACGGCCACGGTCGTGGTAAGCACGCGCATGGGGCAGGTGAGCTCCTGATGCGCAAACTTATCACCGCGTGGGCAGCTGTTGCCGGTTACGGAGCGCACCTCTGCCACGGCGCCGTCGGTGCCGCGCTTTACCTCCACGGTCAGGAGGCACTCGGAGGGGCAGGTGGTGCAGTTGAACTGCAGCGTTTCGATCTCGTTTGCACCCATGGTTCTATGCCTCCTCAGCGGGGTCGACGGACAGGACAATCTCGCTAAAGCCCATATCGAGTGCGCGCTGAATCACCTTTGCCGGTAGCGGGAAGCTTTCCATGACGCTCGGTTTAAACGGGCGAACCTTGCCTGCAAACAGCTCCTCGTTGCCTGCCAGAATGCGCGCGCGGGCAGCATCGACCGGCCGACGTACGCGGAAGTTGAGCTTAGTGAGCCCGACGGCCGTGATGCGTCCCGGCAGTGCGTAGCCTGCGATGCCAGCGGGGGAGACCGTGAGCTGGCAGCCCGCGCCCGCCACTCCCGCCGCGGTGCCGACAGCCCCCAACGCCCATGCCGCCGCAGCCGCACCGGCACGTTCGGACTCGGTCGTCACGTTGTCGGCCAGGTCGTGCACATGCAGCACGTTGCCGCAGGCAAATATGCCCGGCACGCCCGTTTGCAGACTCTGGTCAACCACGGCGCCGCGCGTACGTGGGTCCAGCTCGACGCCCGCGGCAACAGAAAGCTCGTTCTCGGGAATCAAGCCCACCGAAAGCAGTAGCGTGTCGCACGGAACAACACGCTCGGTCCCCGGAATGGGTGCCAGGTGCTCGTCGACCTGACTCACCTCGACGGCTTCAACGCGGTCGTGTCCGATCACGCGCGTGACGGTGGTGGACAGGTGCAGTGGAATGCCAAAGTCTTCCAGGCAGTTCTTCACATTGCGGCGCAGGCCGTTGGCGTACGGCATGAGCTCGTACACGCCCTCGACCGAAATCCCCTCGAGCGTGCAGCGGCGCGCCATGATAAGCCCGATGTCACCCGACCCCAAGATGACGGCTCGCGAGCCGGGTTTGAGGTTTTCGATATTGATGTATCGCTGCGCCAAGCCGGCCGTAAACACGCCGGCAGGGCGGCTGCCGGGAATCTTGATCTCGCTGCGGGTGCGCTCGCGACATCCCATGGCAAGAACGACGGCGTGCCCGGTGAGCTGCAGCATGCCGGCGCGGCTCATGAGCGTGACGGTATGGACCGCGGTGTCTTCCGCAGGCTCGCCTGAATCAATCCCAAGCACCATGCTGTTCAGGAACAGCGCAATGTCGGTTGCGTGCACCTGGTCGATAAAGCGCTGCGCGTACTCGGGACCGGTGAGCTCCTGTTTAAAGTGCGACAGGCCAAAGCCGGGGTGGATGCACTGGCGCAGGATACCGCCCAGATGCTGCTCGCGCTCCACGATGGCCACGCGCGCACCGGCCTTTTGCGCGGCAAGCGCGGCCGCCATGCCGGCAGGTCCGCCGCCGATAACGACCACGTCGAAGGCTTGCGTTGCCACGGCGCTCGCCTCCGCGCGTTCGTCGCGCATATCAAACGTCGCCATTCTAGCGCACCCCCTTCAGCGGTCCCTCGACCAACCAAGATCCGGCATCTTCCAACAGCACTTCGCTGGGGTCGCAGCCCAGCTCGCGCGCCAGGATCGCCACCACGCGGCTCTGGCAAAAGCCGCTTTGGCACCGACCCATGCCGGCTCGGCAGCGGCGCTTGACGCCCTCGACCGAAACCGCGCCCGGGTGGCGTCGGATCGCGGCCACTATCTCGGCCTCGGGCACCGTCTCGCAGCGGCAGACGATCTGCCCCCACGCGGGGTCGGACTCGATCAGCTCCTCCTTGCGCGCCAGCGGTGCGCGGTCAAAGTCGTCCGGCTCGCGGCGAATTGGATTCCAGTCCGCCCGCTCGCGCAGCTCCACGCCCGACTCACGCATCACAAGTTCTATACGCTCGGCAATGGCAGGCGCGCTCGCCACGCCTGGGGACTGAATGCCCGCCGCTTGGAAGAGCCCCGGCACCACGGCCGACTGTCCAATAAAGAAGTCGTTCGTTCCCCGAATGACCGGACGCCCGCCGGCAAACGCACGCACCACGCGGTGCGTCTCCAGGTCGGGCACCAGCTTGCGCGCGCCGTTCAGGAGCGCGTTTACATCGCTCGCATAGGTCTGCGTGTCGCCCGGCTCGCGCACGGCGGCCGTCGCGGTAATCACGGTGTTGCCGTGCACGGTTCCCGTGACGATAACGCCCTTGGACACCGGCGTGGGAACGGGGTAGAGCGGCATGAGCGCCCGCGGCTCCTTGTCCAGCACCACGATGTTGCCCTGGCGCCAGACCATCTGAAACTCTTCGGCGCCCGCCATATGCGAGATGTCCGCGGCGCCGTTGCCCGCGGCGTTGATCAGGTAGCGGCAGCGCACCTCTCCGGCGGGCGTCGCCAGCGTAAAGCGCACAGCCCCGTCGGTAGTCTCGCCGCCAGCAACCTCAATCGCTTCCACCGGCGCAGACCGCATAAATGTCACGCCGTTGGCGACGGCGTTCTCCAGCGCGGCAATGGCGACCTCAAAGGGATCGACAAAGCCAGTCGAGGGGCACCACAACGCGCACGTTGCATCGGCACTGGCACGCGGCTCTAATTCGTGGATGCGGTCGGGTCCGACGATCGACAGCTCGGGAACACCGTTGACATGGCCGTTGCACCGCAGCTGCTCCAGATGCGTGCGGTCCTCGTCGTTAAAGCCCAACACCATCGACCCGGTGCGGCAGAACAGAAAGCCCAGCTCCTGCGCCCATGTACCGTACAACTCGCAGCCACGGGCGTTGACCTGTGCCTTTACGGTTTCCGCCGCCGGATCGTAGCCAGCGTGCACCAGGCCGCCGTTGGCCTTCGACGCGCCCAGCGCAATATCGTTAGCCGCCTCGACTACGCAAATGGACAGGTCAAACCGCGCGAGCTGCCTCGCGATGGCGCACCCGGTAATGCCCGCGCCCACAATTGCGATATCAAACGTTTCTGCCACGGTGCCTCCCAGATAAGTTGACAGGCTGTCAATAAAACCATCCTACGGTCTGCGCGCCCCTAGTGCGGCGGCAATGCGGCGAACAGCCCCGCAACACCCGCCAACGGCAGGCGATTGGAGACCCGGCACGGATGTTGGCCTCGTCTGTCGACAACTAAGGCAACCGTTCGTCTCCATCTGTAACAGTTAGACGAGGATTTGGGTTCTAGATGTTACAGATCAAGACAAACCTTCCGGCGGATTTTGAATGTCTTGATCTGTAACAGTAAGAGGGGTTTTGGGGCCCAAGATGTTACAGATCGAGATTGAAGTCGGGGAGGGACCCCTGTGTCTCGATCTGTAACATCTAGACCCGGATTTCGCCTCCACCTGTTACAGATTGAGATGTTTGTGTCCGCGCCAGCCCCGCCCCTAGCCGTGGTCCCATATAAACAAACCCCGTGGTAAACTTGACCGGACTGTTAATATTCCGAAAGGTACCCGTAATGTCCAAGTACATCTCCGAGCTCATGTCGCCGCAGCTTATGGGCGTCGTCTATGCCTTTGTTGGCTTTATCATCGCCTTGTATGTGCTGTCGGTCGTCTATGTGTTCATCGACGCTCGCCGCCGCGGCGCCAGCGCCTACGTGGCATGGGGCATCATCGCCCTCATCCCGTTTGTGGGCCTCATCGCCTACCTGGTCCTGCGCCCGCACTCCTACGCGTCCGACCGCGAGGAGCAGGAGCTGGACATGGCCCTGCGCGAGCGCCAACTTGCCCAGTACGGCACCTGCCCGCAGTGCGGCGCCCCCATCGAGAAGGACTTCGTCGTCTGCCCGGTGTGCGATACCCAGGTTCGCAACGTATGCCCCAGCTGCCATCGCCCGCTCGATGCGCACTGGAAGGTCTGCCCCTACTGCCGAACTCGCATCCAGTAACGCATCCATCGCCGGGCCGGCCACAAGCCACGGGCACGCTGCAAGCCACACGCGCCCCACAGCCCCGCCCCACACGATGAAGCATGCGTTGAAAATCGCCCGCCGTGCTATTAAGGCTGTCTCTTATACACATCTGACGCTGCCGACGACTCCTT
>USHF01000145.1 GCA_900554465.1 uncultured Collinsella sp. | reverse complement strand
CGAGATCTGCGCATGTCTCGTGGGCTCGGAGATGTGTATAAGAGACAGTTCTTGGCGACCTCGCCGCCGGCGGAGCCCATGGTGGAGTAGGAGAGCATGGCCACGTGCGGCTCAACGTTGCCCATGAAGGTGGACCAAGAGTGAGCGGAGGCGATGGCGATCTCGGAGAGCTCGTCGGAGGACGGGTTGATGTTGAGGCCGCAGTCGGCGAAGATCAGCGTGCCGTCGGTGCCGAACTGCGGGGTGTCGGTGCACATCACGAAGAAGGCCGAGACCAGCTTGGTGCCCGGGGCGGTCTTGAGGATCTGCAGCGCGGGGCGCAGGGTGTCGGCGGTGGAGTGGCAGGCGCCGGAGACCAGGCCGTCGGCGTCGCCCATCTTGACCATCATGGTGCCAAAGTAGGTGGCGTCCATCACCTGGGCGCGAGCCTGCTCGATGGTAACGCCCTTCTTGGCGCGGAGCTCGGCAAACTTCTGTGCGTACTCCTCGTGCTTCTCGGCATTGCGCGGGTCGATGACGGTGGCGCCGGGAACGTTGATCTCGTTGGGATCGCCCAGGATGACGATGTTGGCCAGGCCTTCCTCGATGATCTTGTTGGCCGCGACGATGGTGCGCGGATCCTCGCCCTCGGGCAGGACGATGGTCTTAAGGTCGGCCTTGGCGGCAGACTTCATACGGTTTAGGAAATCGCTCATGTTACTCCTTGCAAGCGTTTCGCTAAGCTCCAGGCGCCCGGCTGTTCACGAATAAACCCGCTGCTAGCGGGTTTACCTTTCAATTATGTACGCCGCGGTGCTTGAGCTTTCCTTGTGTGGCAAGCTCATTATAGGACGCATTAGCGCTATAATCGCTCTGATAAATATGTCTCGAAGAATGTTCGAGAAAAGCCCAGCTAACGAGCCCGTGGCTTTTGACAAGGAGTATCGATGCAGATTACCTCAGGCCTGCCTGAAGGCTTTAACGCCGGCGCGTACGACATGATTGTCGTCGGTGCTGGATATGCCGGTGCCGTTTGCGCCCGCCGTCTTGCCGAGACCATCGGCTATCGTGTTGCCGTTTTGGAGCGCCGTAGCCACATTGCGGGCAATGCCTATGACTGCACTGACGAGGCCGGAATCCTGATCCACGAGTACGGTCCGCATATCTATCACACCTTTAACGAGCGCGTGCACAATTTCCTGTCGCGCTTTACCAAGTGGACGGATTATCAGCACAAGGTGCTCGCCAACATCAACGGCACCCTTATGCCCGTGCCCTTCAACCACGCGAGTCTCAAGCTCGCCTTTGGTGACGAGCGCGGCGAGGAGCTGTATCAGAAGCTCGTGGAGACCTTTGGCAAGGATGTCAAGGTGCCCATTATGGAGCTGCGTAAGAAGAACGACCCCGACTTGGCCGAGGTCGCTGATTACGTCTACGAGAACGTCTTTTTGCATTACACCATGAAGCAGTGGGGCCAGACGCCCGACCAGATCGATCCCTCGATCACCGGCCGCGTTCCCGTCTTTGTGGGCGACGATGACCGCTACTTCCCGCAGGCCCCCTTCCAGGGTATGCCGCAGGATGGCTACACGGCGCTGTTTGAGCACATGCTCGACCACGACCTGATTGATGTGTTCTGCGACGTGGATGCTCGCGATCTCTTCGAGATCGACGAGACAACCGTCAAGGTCGACGGCAAGGTCTACGGCGGCGAGATCGTCTATACCGGTCCGCTCGATGAGCTGTTCAACCTCGACCTGGGCGCGCTGCCGTACCGCACGCTCGACATGAAGTTCGAGACGCTCGATATGGATCAGTTCCAGCCCGTGGGTACCGTCAACTACACCACGAGCGAGGATTACACGCGCATTACCGAGTTCAAGAACATGACCGGTCAGGTTCTGCCCGGCAAGACCACCATCATGAAGGAGTACTCCAAGGCCTATACGCCCGGCTCGGGCGAGACGCCGTATTACGCCATTCTTGAGCCCGAGAACCGTGAGCTCTATGAGCGCTATCTTGAGCGCGTCCAGAACCTGACAAACTTCCACCCGGTGGGTCGTCTGGCCGAGTATCGTTACTACGATATGGATGCCGTGACCAATTCCGCCCTCGATCTTTCGGATGAGATTATCGCCTGCCATGCATAAAGTCATAACATTCGGTATTCCCTCGTATAACGCCGCTAAGGACATGGACCATTGCATTACCTCCATCTTGGAGGGGAGCAATTATGCCACCGATATCGAGATTATCGTGGTGGACGACGGCTCCAAGGATGAGACGGCCGCCAAGGCCGACGAGTGGGAGGCCCGTTATCCTGGAATCATCCGCGCGGTGCACCAGGAGAATGGCGGCCACGGTATTGCCGTCCTTTCGGGTCTGCGCGAGGCGCAGGGCACCTACTACAAGGTTGTCGACTCGGACGACTGGCTTGACGGCGCTGCCCTTTCGACCATGCTGTCGATTCTGCGCGGCTTTGAAGAGCGCGACCAGCGCGTTGACCTGTTTATCTCGAACTACGTGTACGAGAAGGTTTACGAGGGTACGCATACGGCCATTGGTTACAAGTTTGCCTTGCCTCGAAAAAAGATCTTTACCTGGGACCAGATTGGCCATTTCCGCCTGGACCAGAATCTGCTCATGCACAGCCTGTGCTATCGCACGGATGTGCTGCGCGAGTCCAACCTTCCCATGCCGCCGCACACGTTCTATGTGGACAACATCTACGCCTACGTGCCGCTGCCGCGTTGCAAGACCATGTACTACGCTGACATCGACCTCTATCGCTACTTTATCGGTCGCGAGGGCCAGAGTGTCAACGAGGCCACGATGGTCAAGCGTCTCGATCAGCAGTTCCGTGTGACGCGCATCATGATGGAGTCGTACCACCTGTACAGCGATGTCGAGTCGTCGCGTCTGCGTTCGTACATGATGGGTTATTTCACTATGATGATGGCGATCTGCTCGGTGCTCACCAAGCTTTCCGAGGAAGATTGCGCCGACGAGCGCCTAAAGACGCTGTGGAATGATTTGAAGGCCTATGACGAGCGTATGTATCGTCGTGCACGTTACGGTGTGGTCGGCTTCTTCACCAACCTCCGCGGTCGTGCCGGAGACAAAACCACACTCGGCCTATACCGCCTTGCCTCAAAGATCTTCAAATTCAACTAGGGCAGAAACGCTCGGGTAACGGGGACCCCTGGTCCTTAACTTGCTACTTCGAACAGTCCTGCGCAAGACGGAGGCGCCACTGGCGCCTCCTTTGCGTGCGGAACTCGTATCAAGTTAAGGACCAGGGGTCCTCTGCTATGTCCCGCTTTATGTCAGCAAGCTGAATTTGAAGATCTCCGACGCGCGGTACACAGGGGCCTGGGCTGAAAAGATTTTGGTTGGTAGGTTGCCCGGTGGGTCTTGGTTATGTTTGTCGCGAGTTCCGCACGAGCCGAAGAGCACTTAATGTGCTCTTCGTGCGAGCCAGGACTGTAGAGCAGCAAACATAACCAAGACCCACCGGGCAACCGGACGAGCTAGTTTACTTCGCGGCGCCGGGGATGCCGTGGGAGGTTTTGGCGGTTTTGGCTCCGTTTACGATGGCGGTTTGCAAAGCCCTTACGGCGAGCATGCCCAGCAGGTCTAGGGGAACGGCGGCGCTTGCCTGGGCGCCCAGTTTGCCGCTGGCGAGGGTGTAGATGGTGTCGCCGTCGTTGGTGGTGTGCGTGGGACGGATGGCGTGTGCGTAGGCGTCTGCGGCCATCTGGGAGACCTTGGTGGCTTGTGCCTTAGTGAGTTCCACGTTGGTGACGATGCAGCTGATGGTGGTGTTGGTGCGGTCGAGCGGCATCTGCATGGATCCGGCGGCGGCAAAGGCTGCGAGTTCCATGTCGACGATCTGGTCGCTATCGGCTGCGGCGCGCATACCGGCGACCCACTCGCCGGTGAAGGGGTCGACAACGTTGCCGCAGGCGTTGACCGAGACCACGGCGCCCACCTTGATGGGGCCGAGCGCCACGGCGGCAGCGCCAAGGCCGGCCTTCATGCAGGTGGCGGGGCCCATGAGCTTACCCACGGTAGCGCCCGTGCCGGCGCCTACGTTGCCCTGTTCGAGCTTGGTGGGGGTGTGGTCGAGCGCCTCGCGCACGGCGGCGATGCCGGCCTCAATGTCGGGACGCACCGTGGGGTCGCCAAAGGCAAGGTCGAAGATACAGCTGGAGCACACGATGGGCACCTGCGTGGGGCCGACGGGCAGACCAATGCCGCGGCTCTCGAGTTCGCGGGCCACGCCGCTTGC
>USHF01000144.1 GCA_900554465.1 uncultured Collinsella sp. | reverse complement strand
ACGAGATCTGCGCATGTCTCGTGGGCTCGGAGATGTGTATAAGAGACAGAACGTGCCCAGCGCCAGGCCCAAAATGCCCGTCTGCGCACGCGGCACCACAGCCTCACGCGCGGTGTCGATAATCCTTTTAATGAAGGCCTGGTCGCCGCCCGGACCCAGCAGCGCACCGATTAAGTCGCGGTTGGCCGCAAGATAACGCAGCAGCTCAACCGAACCGGGCGCCGGCTCGAGCTCATCGATGTTGTGATAGAGATCGGGCAGCTGAGCTGCGGTGATGAGCTCAATGCGCTCACGGATCTCGGCCAGCAAGCCGTCCTCGATTTGATTGATAAAGTCGGGAATATCGCGATAGTGCGAATAGAACGTGCGGCGCGTAAGGCCAGCACGCTCGGTGAGCGACGCGACATTAATGCGCGAAAGGTCGCCGCTTTCGGCAAGCTCGCTGGCAAGTGCCTGGCGAAGGGCACGCTGCGAGCGAAGGGACCGGCGATCGCATTTCTCGAGCTGGGACAAGCGTCCTCCTTGTTACTCAGCCTGTGCGCTATTGCACAGTGCGAGTATTATTGCACACCGTGTGCATCAACACGTAAAGGCAATATTTGGGTTGTGACAAAGGGACAGTCCCTTTGTCACATTAGGTTGCGCTCAGCTTTTAGAAGCGGCATTGTCGATTGTCCAAAATGTCATTCGTGGGTAGAATAGTGTCGACGGCAGCCCAAGTTCTGGAAAGCTGGGCAGCGCCGTTGCTTGTTTTAGGGGGTCAACGTCTTAACGGCGGCGACCCCTCTTACGTTGCTTCGAACGTTGCTTGAGTGCCTCGGAAAGTCCGATAAGCGTCGTGAGGAGCGAGACCAAAGCGGTCAGGAGCTTCACGAAATCAATCAAATCGGTCATGGGCATCACCTCCCATCAGATGGAGGGCGCTGCCCGGCACATGGAACTGCCGTCAACGATACCGATTCTATCAAAGCGCAGTTAGATATGCGAATGTTTGTTCGTATTTCAGAAGATCGGAGCTCGTGTATGGCGAAGGAACAGTTCCTTTGCCATACCCGAGCTTGTCGCCGAACTGCCACCTACATTTTTCGAGTTATTCGGCCACGCTACTGGTTCTGTATAAATGCACCGCCGGGATTATCTGAGGGTTTTTGTCCTTATTTGAGCGTATACATGCCCATTTGCGCACTTACGTCACCGAATCAAACACCATTAGAGGCATGAATGTTCCCGAGAGGGCATCTTTAGCCATTTAACGTCCTCCGACAGGCCGAATAACTCGAAATTTGTTGGTGGCGAAAGCGTAATAGTCCTATACGCCAAAAGCCGGTATCTCCCATGTGACAAAGGGACAGTCCCTTTGTCACATTATTCGATGATGGTGCGGGAGTTCTGCGTGCGCATGGTGGCGAGCATGTGTTTGGGGACGGCGTGGACCATGCAGCTGCCGATAGTTGCGCTCGCGGCGACCTTGGCTGCATCGCTGCCGTTTTTGGTCGCGTAGCTGTGGCGGAAACGCTTGAGCATGGCGATGTCGTTGCCGCCGTCTCCATAGACCGCGACCTCGTCCTCGGCAATACCGTAGTAGCCCGCCAGCCAGGCCACGCTCTCGCCCTTGTTGCATGCCACGTCCGTGATCTCGAACATCACCGGATCGAACGGCGCGTTGACCACATGGTCCGAGCGCTCGGCAAGATATGCCTTAAGGTCACGCTCCAACTCGGGCGAGGTCACACGGCAGTTGATCTTGCACACATCGTGGCGCAGGATGTCACCAATCGACTGGTCGAAATACTGTTCCTCGTGATACCCGCCACGCGCACGCATGCCACGCATCACGATGCGCTTGATAGGACTGTCTTTTTTAAAGCCCGCCTGATGCATCTCGAACGAACCGCTCGAGTACATGCCATCGGGCGTGGAGCAATCAAAGCAAATGTCCGGAAACGCCTTGAGCAGTTCCTCAGTGACTTGCGGATCGATGGTCCAGGTCTTGAGCACCTCACCATGGCTGTCGCGCACGATGGACCCATTGGAGCAGCAGGCGTCAAGCGCCAGGCCCGTAAAGCCATGCTCGCCGATCGGCAACGTCGAGCGTCCAGTCGCGGGAACCACATGCAAGCCAGCCCCGGTCAGCTCGCGGATGGCACGGCGGATGGTCCCATCCGCCTCATGCAGTGCGTTCAGCAGCGTTCCGTCTAAATCACTCGCGAACATCTTGATCATGAGCGTGCCTCTCCTTCGTCTGCACGATATTGTAGACGAGAACGGGCGTGCCCCAAGAGAGGCACGCCCGTCAGGCGAAAGATTGTCCTACACCGCGGCGGGGCCGTGCTCGCCGGTGCGGATGCGGATGACTTCTTCGACCGACTCGACCCAGATCGTGCCATCTCCAACGGTGCCGTAATCTTGGAAACGGAGCGGCAACGGACGCGAAACCAACGGGAAATACGCAAGCAAGGGAGCCGTGAGCGCGCCCGTCCCAGCTAGCGCCGGAACAGCTCGCGGGCTCGGTCGCGGAGGTCGGTAGCTCGAATGACACCCTCGTAACGATTGATGCGCAGACGCGGGAAGGCGTTAAAGAAGCGTAGGTCGCGGCGGCTGAGTGACACGCTCGGTACCGGGCGGCTCATGCGCTTGCCGGCAAGGCGACGACCGAGCGACGGACGCGGCATACTCGGCGCGGCATCGGCCACGCGGCGGGCAGCGAGCGCCAGGCCGCGAGCACCATCCGAGATAAACGTCGGCATCGAAGTCTTCTCGCGCAGGGCATCGAGCGCCGCGTCGCCCAGCTCGGCCAGCCAAGCGTTAACGGCGCGACCGCGGATATGCGTCTGCGCCACCGAGTCAATCGCCGAATCGGGAATACGTTCGAGCATAGAGTCGGAGGCGTCGGCAAGCGACTCATTGATGCGGTCGGCAAGGTCGGCACGCACACGCTCAAGCTGATCGGACAGACGCCGCCAGCTCGCCAACGAGCACACCGCATCGACCATCATCGCGACCGCGACGATAAAGGCGGCCAAGCGCACGATTAGCACCGGCAGATGGCCAAGCAGCCCCAGCAATGCCGGCTCCACTAAACGGCAAATACACAACGCACCCAAGCCAAACGCGCAGGCCCAGTACAGGCAGATGCGTCCGTGCAGGTTAAACGGCAGATGCGAGTAATCCCAAAACCGGGCACCCGTCGTTTTTTCCAACAGCACGCCCACGCTATATTCGATCACGCTGCATACGAGCGCGGCAGCGACAAACTGGCTCGAGGCGTCTGGGATTCCACGCAGCAGCAACCAGCACGCAATGCCGCCCGCACCGTAGATGGGACAACACGGCCCTAGCAAAAAGCCGCTGTTGGCAAAGCGTCCGTGGTTGAGCATGGCGCAGACTGTCGACTCCCATACCCAGCCGCAAAAACCGTAGAAGGCAAACGAGAGTACCAGCGCCGAGAGCGGACAGGCGGCAAGCGTCGCGCCGTCAAATGCCATGTCGATCGCGGTTCCCACCGTCTACCCACTCCTCTTTTCGTTCGATTCTTTGCTCGAGCCGTCACTCGGGCCCTCGTTCAAATCGTTCGCGCCGCCTTTGCGCGGCAGACGGCCGGCAATCGTCTCGCGCAGTGCGCACCATTTATCCGCCAGGCACACAATCCATGCCTCACGACACGTCGGCGGCACCGGCACCAGCGGAAACATATGGCGCGCGATGATATTCCGCTCGCGCGACGTCAGCTCAAAATCTTCCTCCGCACGCGCCAGGGCAAAAAACGGGTGACGAAAGCCATGCAGTCGATGGCTTGGGTCGGGATCGTGCCAGTCATAGAGAAAGTAATCGTGCAGCAGGGCCCCGCGCAGCAGCGATAAGCGGTCGACGGAGATACCGACGCGGCCCAGGCGCTCGGCAAAGGACAGACTTGCCCGCGCTACCGAGGTCACATGCGTATAGACCGTCACATCGCCATGTTGGATAAACTCATGCATCAGGTCTAAGCGGCCCGCCTGGGCAAGCTGACGGGCGGCATCGTCGACCTCGCGCGCGATTTTCTCGGCACGAACGGTATCGGACATGCGGCCTCCTTCCGGCGGCGCTCGGCGGCAAGCCGCGGCCTGCGCGCAATGAATAAAATCATCATCGAATTTACCAGTATGGCATCGGACAAAACGTTTTGCCCCACCAGTTGGCGAATTACCGCGCCGCCGTCACATATCAAACGCCAAAATGTGCGAGACTGTCTCTGTCTCTTATACACATCTCCGAGCCCACGAGACATGCGCAGATCTCG
>USHF01000143.1 GCA_900554465.1 uncultured Collinsella sp. | reverse complement strand
CGAGATCTGCGCATGTCTCGTGGGCTCGGAGATGTGTATAAGAGACAGGAGGTGAGCTGGGCGCGGCAGATGCGACTCTCCTGCAATCGATCGGAATCGAGCCGGAGACTCCTTCTCGTGCGGAGGCGCGCGCCCTTCTGCTTGAGTCGATCGCGAGCTTGCCGGACCCCAAGGTTTACGAGTTAAGTACGAAGATGCCCCCATTAATCCTCCTTTCGTATCTCCAGGCAGCGCTTCCCTTCTTATTTTTGCTGTTGCCCGTGGTTGTCACATCGCTCGCGTGCACCCACCTGCAGTGTCGTTCCCTTCTGGTTCTCCAGATCCCCGCAACAGCGCATGTGCGTTTTCTGACGGCTGTTGCGCTGGCTCTCCTGCTTGGCTTGGTGCTGCTTTTGGTGTCGATGGTTCCCGCTGTCGTTGTGTCCGTGATTAAGAACGGTGCGGGTGGATCGGAGTATCCCGTCGCTCTCATTCGGGCGGGAGCTTCGACAACGTCCATGGTGGGGGAGGCGGTGTTGTGCAGTATTCCGTTGCTGGTCATGGCATACGGCGTGATTTCCGTCGTCGCTGCGTTGACAGCAGCGATTAGCCGCAACCCCGTTGTCACCGGAATGGTTTGCGCGGTTCTCTTGGTGTTGGGTTCGTTGAGCGCTCATGTTGAAAGCGTGGGCATGGGCGTCGCGCTGCTGGCTCCATTCGCCTCGTTTGATCCCGCTTCCCAGGTGGGGACGATTGGGTTCCTTGGGCGAGGGACGAACGCGATGCCTTTTGGAGAGGTCGTCGGCGCATCGGGCGCTCTGCTGGTGGTCTTGGGCGCCGTATCTCCGTTGATGGTGCGCCTGAGTGTTCCAAAGATCGAAAGGGGATGATCTCGATGATTGACCTTCAAACGCTGACGATCTCTTATGGAAAGAAGGTGCTCGTAGATTCGGTGAACGCTGAGTTTGCCCCGGGTACGGTCTACGGTCTCGTCGCTCCGAACGGGCATGGAAAGACGACGTCGCTGCGTGCGATGGCAGGTTTGCCGGGTCCTCGCGTGGACGGGAGCATCGTTCTGGATGAGGTGCAGGGTACGGGTGCGAGAGAGGTCCGTTCTATGATCTTCTATGCACCTGGTGAGGGGACGCTGCTGTATCCCGGATTGCGTGCGGAAGATCACCTCAAGATGGTTTGCGATATGTGGCCGCATGCTCGCGATATCGAAGAGATAGTGGAACAAACGCAGATAGGCGAGTTCGCGAAGATGAGGATCCGCACTCTGAGCCAGGGCATGAAGCAGCAGCTTACCCTGGCGATTGCGTATGCGACGGGCGCGCGGTACCTTCTATTAGATGAGCCCATGAACGCGCTCGACCCCAGCAGGGTGGACTTGCATTCCGAGATTCTCAGGAAGCTGGCCGATTCTGGTGCGTGCATCATCATGTCATCCCACATCTTGGATTCGGTCGATAGGCTGTGCGATGAGATTCTGTTTTTGAAGGATGGGAGGCTCATTAGAAGCATTCCGCAAGATGATGCTGCGCCGAAGTCTCCTGGATCCCATTTCGCAAAGCCTGCCGGACGCGCCGAGGGTGCGCTAAGCACGTATCGGCGACTCTACGAAAAGGGCGGGTAGAAATGCAAGTTAAAAATCTATGTGGCCAATGTGATACCGTTAAACCCGCATATCGATACCGCTCAGCCATTCGCCTCGCCCCCGTCGCACGTATCTTCATCCGGTCTGTTACTTTTAATCTAACGATTCTTTGAGGAACGTAGGTGCTTCCAAATGTACTGTCGACTTCTTCTCAAACTGATCCTAAGAGACAAGGCCGCATGGATTTGTACGCTCGTTCTCGCTGCAGCCTTTTCCGTCCCCATTGCGTTCAATTCACCCATCTACGGGCCCTTCTTTATGAAGCAGGGCATGCAGAGCTTTGTCGACGCATTCAATACGCGCGCACCCCAGGCCAACGGCACAGACCTATCGCCAGAGCAGCAAGCTGACGCGGAGCTTGCAAGATACGCGAACGCCGCCCTTGCCGCTCAAACCGACGCCGCCTTTCTCGATTCTGCCGAGAGCTACTACGCGCTCATGGACGAAGGCTTCCAATCCGGGTCCATCGTGGGAGACCAAGAGACCAATGACGCAGACCTCGCGTATTGCCGTGCCCTGAGCAGCTCCGGCATCACGGATATCCCAGCCTCCGCAAACGACCTGCCATTCCTTTCCTTCCTGCCTTACGCCATTGCCACGGCGCCGTCTTTCCTTCCCTTCATCCCCTTCCTTCTCTCGTCGATACTCGTGCTCGGCGCCACAAGGCCCGGGACCCTGGCGGCAAAGGCGCCCGCGCCCAAATTCCGGCGCCTTATCCAGATCGTGTTTTCGATAATCGTCGCGGGGACCGCGATGCTCCTCGCCGGCCTCGCACCCGGGGGCATTTACGCCTTGGTCCTAAACGGCTTCGGGCAAATTGGGTACCCGATCGCCTTCTTCCATGACGGCGCGCTTGCCACCACGACCGCGGGAAACGTCTTCACGACCCTGCTTCTCGCGCTGCTTGCGGGCGGAACCTTGATATCCGTTTGCTCCGCCGTCCTATCGACCGCAACGAGGCGCGTCCTCGCGGGCCCCCTTACCTCCGCGCTGCTTGTCGCGGCCCCGGCATTCCCGTTATTGTCCGATTCGGCACTAGGGCATAATGCCGTGCTCGGGCTCCTGTCGCTGGCCGTGTTCTCGCCTATCGAGGCCACGGGCTACGTAGGATGCTTCCCGACAGAATTCATTGGCTCCGGTTCAGGCAGCGCATCGATGCTTGCCGTGGCCCTGGCATACGTCGCGGTCTTTTTTACGGTCGGCGCCGTTGCGACACGTTCCCCCAAACAGCCTGGACCCGCGAAAAAGCACCATGGGCTCGAGCTTCTAGACGCGAGCGTGGGATACGGAAGCACGACGATACTTTTAATCGGGTCGCTTTTCCTGAGCCCGGGAACGGCGGCGGGCCTCGTTGCTCCCAACGGCTCGGGGAAAACCACCCTTCTTGAAGCGCTGTCGGGCCAATTTCCCACCCGCATCCGCTCGGGAAGCCTGGCGGCAGACGGAATCTGCCAACGCCGATCAGCCGAATTTGCAGAACTCGTCTACCTGAGCTCTTCGGGCAGCGCGGATCTCTATCCCACGCTATCGGCCATCGAGCACCTTGCTTTCGTTAGGGAGGCGTGGAAATCGGCCGCCGACATCGACTCGCTCTGCGACTCCCTCGGAATCTCCCCATATCTCGACAAGCCGACCCGTAAACTCTCGACAGGAATGAAGCAGCAGGTAAAGCTTGCCATGGCGATAGCGACCGATTGCCCGTACCTCATCCTCGATGAACCGCTGAACGGCCTCGATCCGGGAAAACGGAAAACCTCCTGCGACGCGATGCGCAGCGAGGTGGCGCGGGGACGCAGCGTGCTCATTTCAAGCCATCTACTCGACGACCTGGCAGACCTTACCAACTCGTTCTACTTCATCGAAGCCGGCACGCTCGTGGAAAAGATCAAGTCGTCCTCGCAGACGCTCAAGCAGGAATACCTCGATACATACGAGCGAGGTGAATGACATGAAACTATTTGAACAGCTGAAGTCCAATGCGTCGCGCATGGCTGTCTACGCCATCCTCGTGGCAACGGCTTTATGCGGAATCGCGGCACCCGTCTATGCGCTCAACGGGGAGAAAGGCGATGTCGAACCCGCGTACATGGCTTCGACGGTTAAGGACCGGTACAAAGCCTTCTCTGGAGACACGTTTTACGTAGCAGAGTACGACACGACCTACCGTCAGCTTCGCTACAACAAGGGCTACGACTATCTAGGCGCAGAGGCAATCAGCTATACGTCGGGTTGGTACCGCTCCAACTATGGACACATAACCCAGTTCAAGTGTAACTACCGTGTGTACAACTAAAGCAACCGGCCGGGACGAGGGGTGACGCAAAAGCGTCGCCCCTCGTTTTTAACCATGTCAACTGAACCTAGTTCAGTTTGGTTGATTTCCGATCTCAGCCGAACACATTGAGCGGAAAGGCCGTTCCCGCAGTCAGTCGAACGTCCCCGGGGCCCTTCTCAGACCCCGGGGACGGCATTTTCTCAGTTGAAGGAACGGTGGAGATGTGTTTCGATGCGTCAGATTCGTGTCGTTCCGAAAAGACCGTGAACCTTTTGTGGGACACGCGGCGCCGTGGTACCATAGCCGAGTTTGTTGTCTTGGTCGGAAACCAAGACGCCTTATGCGCTGATCGGTAACCAGCGCCTGACCAATAAGGAGTCCTACCATGAAGCAGGGTATCCATCCTGTCTCTTATACACATCTCCGAGCCCACGAGACATGCGCAGATCT
>USHF01000142.1 GCA_900554465.1 uncultured Collinsella sp. | reverse complement strand
CAACAGCTCCACCTACAGTGTCGAGATCCAGGCCGGCAAGGGCGGCGAGATCCAACTCACCGACGCCATGGCCCGTTCGCTCGACCGCGAGGCCATGTACGCCGTCGTCATCGACCCGCTGTCGGGCTACGACACCGGCACTCCCTCTGGCTGGATGGCCACCAACGCCCTCATGGCTGCAAGCGACCCCCGCTTTGCCGATGCCTTCTGGGACGCCATCGACGAGCGCGGCGGATTGATGCGCAAGTAAGCCTTCGGGCATCGACATTTACGGGCGTGGACCTCGGTTCGCGCCCGTTTTTTATAAGAGCTGCGATTGCCGGCCCTCTGTTCACAGAAAATATATGAACAGATGTTCGATACACATACATCTACCTGCATATTTTCTGCCGAAAAACTTTGCTACTCCAAAAACTCAATCGCGTCAAGGCTTTTCTTGCCCAACGGTCGGTACCTGATAAACTATTAGGTTGCGATAACTGGCGAAGCTATGCCTCGCCAACCCACCGAGCATTTCCGTGAAGGAGGAAAAACCTGGTGACCTACGCATACACTGCCACTGAGCGCAAGCGCGTCAGCTTCGGGAAAATCCCGGAGGCCATGGAGCTCCCCAACCTTATCTCTGTTCAAAGGGAATCCTTTGAGCGTTTTAAGGACGAGGGCCTTCGTGAGGCGTTCAAGGAATCCAGCCCCATCCAGAGCCAGAACCATGTTCTCGAGGTTACCTTCGGCGAGCATCAGTTCGGCGACCCCGCGCACACCGTCGAGGAGTGCCGCGAGAAGGATATGACCTATCAGGCTCCGCTTCTGACCGACGTTCGTCTCACCAACAAGGAGACCGGCGAGATCAAGGAGCAGCTCGTCTTTATGGGCGACTTCCCCATGATGACCGATCAGGGCACCTTCATCATCAACGGTACCGAGCGTATCGTCGTCTCGCAGCTCGTCCGCTCCCCGGGTGTGTATTACAGCTCCGAGATGGATTCGGGCAAGCAGATTTACAAGGCCCAGATCATCCCGTCCCGCGGTGCCTGGCTCGAGTTTGAGGTCGACAAGCGCGACCAGCTCATGGTCTCCATCGACCGTAAGCGCAAGCAGAGCGCCACGATGTTCCTGCGCGCCCTGGGCATCGCCGTCACCAACGACGACATCATCGAGCTGCTCGGCAACTCCGATGTGATCAAGCGCACGCTCGAGCGCGATACCGCCCTCACCCGCGAGGATGCCCTTATCGAGATCTACCGTCGTCTGCGCCCGGGCGAGCCTCCCACCGTGGACGCTTCCCGCAGCCTGCTCGAGGGTCTGCTCTTTAACCCGCAGCGCTACGATCTGGCCCGCGTCGGTCGTTACAAGGTCAACAAGAAGCTCAACCTCACCACCGAGGAAGAGGTCACGGTGCTCACCGACGAGGATATCGTTGCGACGCTGCGCTACCTCCTGTCCCTCGCTGCCGGCGAGCAGGGCTTCAAGGTCGACGACATCGACCACTTTGGCAACCGCCGCATCCGCACCGTCGGCGAGCTTGTCGCCAACCAGTTCCGTATCGGCATGAGCCGTATGGAGCGCGTCGTCCGTGAGCGCATGAGCTCCCAGGATATCGACGAGATCACCCCGCAGTCGCTCATCAACATCCGCCCGATCGTGGCCTCCATCAAGGAGTTCTTCGGTTCCTCGCAGCTCTCGCAGTTCATGGACCAGGCGAACCCCCTGACCGGTCTGACCCACAAGCGCCGTCTGTCCGCACTCGGCCCTGGTGGTCTTGCCGGCCACAAGTCCGGCTCCAGCCGCCGCACCAACGTGCCGACGGCCGTCCGCGACGTTCACAACTCGCACTACAGCCGCATGTGCCCGATCGAGACCCCCGAAGGCCCCAACATCGGCCTGATCGGCTCGCTCGCCCTCTACGCCCGCGTCAACGAGTATGGCTTCATCGAGGCCCCGTTCCGTCGCGTCGAGAACGGCGTTGCCACCGACCAGATCGACTGGATGACCGCTGACGAGGAAGAGAAGCACGTCATCGCGCCGGCCAACACGCCGCTCGATCCCAAGACCAACGAGTTCATCACGACCGATGCCGAGGGCAAGATCGTCCGTCCGCACACCGTGATCGCCCGTACCCGCGACTTCGACGGCTCCTTCGGCGCTCCCGCCGACGTGCCCGTCGAGGACGTCGACTACATGGACGTCTCGCCGCGCCAGATGCTCTCCGTCGCAGCCACGCTGATCCCGTTCCTTGAGCACGACGACGCCAAGCGTACGCTGATGGGCGCTAACATGCAGCGTCAGGCCGTGCCGCTGGTTCACCCCGCCGCTCCCTATGTCGGTACCGGCATGGAGCGTCGCGCCGCTCTGGACTCCGGCGAGGTCACCCTGGCCAAGAACGCCGGCGAGGTCATCTTTGCCGACGCCGCCAAGATCATCGTCAAGCATGCCGGCGGCATGGACGAGTATCACCTGGCCAAGTACCAGCGTTCCAACCAGTCCACCTGCATCAACCACCGTCCGCTCGTGCGCGTCGGTGATACCGTTGAACAGGGCGAGCCCCTGGCTGACGGTCCTTCGACCGATCATGGCGAGCTCGCACTGGGCCAGAACCTCACCGTGGCCTACATGCCGTGGGAAGGCTTCAACTACGAGGACGGTATCGTCGTGTCCGAGCGCCTGGTGGCCGAGGACCTGCTGACGACCATCAACATCACCCGTCACGAGATCGACGCCCGCGACACCAAGCTCGGTCCCGAGGAGATCACTCGCGAGATCCCGAACCTCTCCGAGGACATGCTTGCCAACCTCGATGAGGACGGCATCATCCGCATCGGCGCCGAGGTCGGCCCTGGCGACATCCTGGTCGGCAAGGTCACGCCTAAGGGCGAGAGCGCTCTGACCGCCGAGGAGCGCCTGCTGCGCGCCATCTTCGGTGCCAAGGCTCACGATGTTCGCGACACCTCCCTTAAGATGCCTCACGGCGCTTATGGCCGCGTCATCGACGTCGTCCGCTTTAGCCGCGAGAACGGCGACGACCTGGCCCCCGGCGTCAACGAGCAGGTGCGCGTCTACGTCGCCCAGCGTCGTAAGATCCAGCAGGGCGATAAGATCGCCGGTCGCCACGGCAACAAGGGCGTTATCTGTAACGTTCTGCCGGTCGAGGACATGCCCTACATGGCTGACGGTACCCCGATCGACGTTATCCTCAACCCGCTGGGCGTTCCTTCGCGTATGAACGTCGGTCAGCTGCTCGAGTGCCACCTTGGCTGGGCTGCTGCCTGCGGTTGGGATACCGAGGATGCCGACTCCGACAAGTATGTCCCCGGTCCGTTCTTCGTCTCGACGCCCGTCTTCGACGGCGCCAAGGAGGACGAGATCGCCGAGGTCATCCGTCGCGCCAACAAGAACATGCTCAACAAGGCCACCGCTGCCTTTGGCGATCACATGCGCCCCGAGTTCGTCACCCAGCTTGACGAGCGCGGCAAGACCCGTCTGTTCGACGGCCGCACCGGCGAGGAGTTCCGCGAGCCCATTACCGTGGGTACGTCCTACATCCTCAAGCTCGGCCACATGGTCGACGACAAGATCCACGCCCGTTCGACCGGCCCTTACAGCCTGGTTACCCAGCAGCCTCTGGGCGGCAAGGCCCAGTTCGGCGGCCAGCGCTTCGGCGAGATGGAAGTCTGGGCACTGGAAGCTTACGGCGCTGCATACACCCTGCAGGAGATCCTGACCGTCAAGTCCGACGATGTGGAGGGCCGTGTCAAGACCTACGAGGCTATTGTCAAGGGCGAGCCCATCCCGCAGCCCGGCATCCCCGAGTCCTTCCGTGTTATGCTCAAGGAACTGCAGTCTCTGGGTATGGATGTTGTCGTGCAGGATAAGGAAGGCAACGAGATCGACATGCGCCAGAACTTCGACGACGAAGAGACCGGTTTTGACATGCGCGATGTGGCCGGCACTGAGAACGTCGTGCAGGAGAGCGAACTGCTCAACGATTACAATATTAAGGACGCCGATGCTGGCTTCGATGATCCTTCCGTGCTGGAGGACGATAACTCTGGCAGCGAGGCTCCCGCTTCTTCCGACGAAGTAGATTTCTGATCAGAACAAAAACACAGGTCTGCTGCCCCTGACCGCGTGCTGCGGCAGGGGAGAGGCTTGTGCTCTGAATAAGAAAGCCGCCTGTATCATCGAGACAACAAGAGATTAAGGAAGGGTTCGTTTCATGGAAAACAACGTTTTCGATTCGATCAAGATCGGCCTTGCCTCCCCGGAGCAGATCCGCAACTGGAGCTACGGCGAGGTCAAAAAGCCTGAAACCATCAACTACCGTACCCTGAAGCCGGAGCGCGACGGCCTGTACTGCGAGCGCATTTTTGGACCTACCA
>USHF01000141.1 GCA_900554465.1 uncultured Collinsella sp. | reverse complement strand
GAGTCGTCGGCAGCGTCAGATGTGTATAAGAGACAGCTCCAGCACACGGTCAACCTCTTCGGTGCCCAGATTCACCACGGCGGTCTTTGCCTGGTCAAAGATCCTGAGTTTGCTCTCAAAATAATCCTCAAACGTGGGGTGTTCGATCGGCGAGATGTGGTCACGCCCGATGTTGAGGAAGCACGCCACGTCAAACGGCAGATTCTCGACGCGTTGGTACTTGAGCGCCTGGCTCGAGACCTCCATGACCATGGACTGGCGACCGGACTCACGGCAGTTGGCGATATGGCGCCAGACCTCGGGGGCCTCGGGCGTAGTATTGGTGCTCTCGTAGCACTCGATGCCATCGTCGGTACTCACCGAGCCGATCATGCCGCAGGACTCGCCCGCCGCTTTGATAATCGACTGGAGCATAAAAGCGGCCGTGGTCTTTCCCTTGGTACCGGTGATGCCCACGATCTTGACGTCGTGGTCGGGACGGTCGTAGACCTCCGGCGGCAACAGGGCCATGGCCGTGCGAACGCTATCAACAACCAGCATCGCAGCACCGCTCTCCTGCGCCAGCGGCTCCAGAGACTCGACCAGCGACTCTTCGCACACAAATGCGACGGCGCCCGCATCGAGCGCCATGCTCAAAAACGCGGGCTTAAAGGCAGCGCCCTTGCAAAAGAACACGTCACCTGCCGAAACCGCGCGCGAATCAAACGAGCAGCCGGTCACGGCACGCTCGTCAACCTGCTCCGAAGCACGCAGTTCGCCGCACACATCGAGAAGCTTGGCAAGCGTATCGACCGTGGTCACGGTCGCGGAATCCGAATGGTGCATCTTTCACCTTTCTCAGCCATTTGGCAGGGACGGTTTTCATAGTAACTGAAACGTGCTCGCGCAAAAACGGCTCCCGGAGGAGCCGTTACGCGCAGGCATTCGTAAGCCGTGACTAGGCAGCCTGAACAGAAGGCTGGCCCTCGTCGATAAAGAAGCGCTTGTACCACACCAAGAACACGAGCGGCGTATAGATCTTGCGCTGGAAATCGCCCTTGCCCGCAAAGTGCAGGTCGAGCAGATGCATGAGCTCGTCGGTGTCGAAGAACTCGCTTGCCCACGGCGCGGTGAAGTACTCCTTGACATAGTCGTACCACTTTTGCTCGCGCAGCCAGTAGACAATCGGCACCGGGAAGCCCACCTTGGGACGGGTGGCCCACTCATCGGGCAGCGACTTGTTGGCGGCGTGGCGAAGCACCTGCTTGTTGCCGTTCTCGTTGATGCGGTAGCGGTCGGGAATGTGCTCGGCGAACTCCATGACCTTGCGATCCAGGAAAGGCACGCGCAGCTCCAGCGAGTGCGCCATGCACATCTTGTCGGCCTTGAGCAGAATGTCGCCCGGAAGCCACATGTTCATGTCCAGGTACTGCTTCTTGACCAGTTCGGGCTGGCCCTTCACGCGTGCATAGATGGGTGCAGCGAGCTCAAAGGCGCCGTCGCCGGTGTTGTACTTGGGCTTGAGTACGCCGTCGACCTCGCGCTCAGGCCATACCAAGGCCTGGCCCAGGAACGACTTCTCGGGGATCTCGGCACCCTTGACCAAGAAGTTATGGCCCTTGAAGTACGGCATATGCAGCGCCAGGTTACCGAGCGCGCGGCGAATGGGCAACGGTACCATCTTTTTGTACTTGCGCACCGGAACCGTGTCCTCGTAGTAGGCGTAGCCGCCAAAGAGCTCGTCGGCGCCTTCGCCCGAAAGCACGACGGTGACGTCCTTGCGCGCCATCTCGGCCAAGAACCACAGCGGCACAGACGACAGGTTGGACTGCGGCTCGTCCATGTGATACTGAATGTCCTCGAGTGCGCCAAAGAACTCGTCGGCGGTAATCATCTTGCGAACATTCTCGACGCCGAGCTTGTCGGATAGCTCCTTGGCGTAGTTAGTCTCGTTGAAATTCTTGTAATCGAAGCCCACCGAGAAGGTCTTGTCGGGCATGAGACAAGCGGCAATATAGCTGGAGTCGACGCCGCCGGAGAGGAAGGAGGCGACCTTAACATCAGCGATGCGATGGGCCTCGACGCTCTCGTGCACAACCTCATCCAGCTCGTCAACGTACTCCTCAAACGGCTTCTCGACGGCGGAGTAATCGCAATCCCAATAGCGCTCGACGTTCATCTTGCCGGTCGGGATGTCTACGGTAAAGTAATGCGCCGGCGGCAGCTTGTAGACACCCTCGAAGAAGGTCTCCTCAGTTGCCGAATACTGCAGCGTCATGTACGGACGCAGGGCCTTTTTGTTGACCGCCTTGTGGAAGTGCGGGTAGTCCAGGAAGCTCTTGATTTCGGAGCCAAAGAGCACGCCCGGCGCGCCGTCGCCCGCATCGGCCATGGGATAGTAGTAGAGCGGCTTGATGCCAAAGATGTCGCGGGCGCCAAAAAGCTTGTTCTTCTTCTTGTCCCAGATGACGAAGGCGTACATGCCGCGCAGGCGATCGAGTACGGCCTCGCCCCACTCCTCGTAGCCGTGCAGGAGGCTCTCGGTGTCGGCTCCACAGTGGAACTTATAGCCCTTGGCCTCGAGCTCGGAGCGAAGCTCCTGGAAGTTGTAGATCTCGCCGTTGAAGACGATAACGACGCTGCCGTCCTCATTGGCCATGGGCTGAGCGCCGGCCTCGGTCAGGTCGAGGATCGACAGGCGGCGGAAGCCCAGGGCAACGCGGCCGTCGATAAACTGGCCGCCCATGTCGGGACCACGATGGACGATGCGGTCCATCATCTTGGTGAGCACCTCGGATTGGTTATCCGTCCCACCGACAAAACCGACAAAACCGCACATATACTATCCCCTCTGCTGTTGCTGGGTATCAAATCGAATCAGTAGCTTTTGAGTATACCCGAGGGTGCAAAGAGGGACGGAATGTTCAGGCAATCTCAACTGAATCAGCTCCGCGCCGACACGCGCCGGTTACCTTTAATGGATATGAGGTGAATGGGGCGATTGTTTTGCTATACTCTCTCCGCACGGGCGATTGGCGCAACGGTTAGCGCAGGTGCTTTACACGCACAAGGTTGGGGGTTCGAATCCCTCATCGCCCACCACTGAATTGGAAACGGTCCTCGCAAGGGGACCGTTTTTGTTTGGGCCCAGCGCATGGGATTCGAACCCGACAGGGTGCGAAGCTGAGGAAACGCGAAGCGTTTTCCAGCGCAGCACGCGAGGGCCGCAGGCCCGAAGCGAAAGCGGGCGGCGTCAGCCGCACGCGACATCCCTCATCGCCCACCACTGATTTGATAGGCTTCCAGCTATGGGGGCCTTTCTTTTTTGGGCCCAGCGCGTGGGATTCGAACCCGCCAGCACGTCCGTCACAAAGGCCGTGGCCAAAAAATGGCAAAAATGAGTACTGCTACCTTGCTTACAACATATCAAAAGATAGTATTTGCTTAAGTTACGCAATATATGTCCATTATAAGGACTAACAATTGGATCAAAATCGTGCATTCATCGCCATTTCGACTTGCCATCTGGTCTTATTAGTCCAAAATTGCTGCGACCAAATCGGTAACAGTACTCATATTTAATGTTTTTTGACCAGCAGGTCTCCCTGCCTTAGCAAATCTAAGGCAAAACGGGCTCCAGACCGCTGAATCGTGCCGCATATGGCACGTCCGCAGTCCGGAACGGTAGCGCGCAGAGATGTGGTGTAAGAGGCGGGGAATGCCCCGCCTCCGCCCTTTCTTGAAAGGGAGGGGACACCGCCTAGAATTCGTCGTTGGAGTAATGAAGGTGACGAATGGAAGGAAAGGCGATGCCCCAAGAAGAGAGTGTACTGCGCCTCGGCCGCGACGAGGCCCTCGAGGCGGCGAGGCTTTGGCAGGAGTGCGGCGACGCGCGCGAGTTCGCGTGCAGGGTGCTGGGCAGCGTGATGAACGCGCTGATGGACTCCGAGGCCCAGCAGATGTGCGGCGCGAGCCGCAACGAGCGCAGCGACGGCAGGGAGAACAGCCGCAACGGCTACCGCCCCAGGTCGCTCAAGACCGCCGTGGGCGACGTGGAGCTCGAGATACCCAAGCTCAGGCACGGCACCTACTACCCCGAGGGCATGCTCGCGCGATGGTCGCGCGTCGACACCTCGGTGGCCGCCATCGTGCAGGAGATGTACGTATGCGGCGTGTCCACCCGCAAGGTCGAGCGCGTGGCGTCCAAGCTGGGCATATCCTCGCTGTCGAGCTCGGAGGTCTCGAGCCTCTGCTCCGACCTCGACGCCGAGGTGGCGGAGTTCCGCCGCCGCGACCTGTCGGGCACGCCGTGCTGCTACCTGTGGCTCGACGCCACCTACATGAGCTGCAGGGTGTTAGCGTCAATATATTTTTCACCATTTTCACCAACGTATTTTCGCCAATCGCG
>USHF01000140.1 GCA_900554465.1 uncultured Collinsella sp. | reverse complement strand
GCAGCACGGAGAAAGTGCCGCCGGCCAGCAGGGCCTGATGGAATATGGCGCGAGCGGCCTTGTGGTCGCGGGCGCCTATTTTCTGAGCAGCCTGTATGGAGAATCCGACGCCGGCGGCGACGATGAGGCCATGGAGTACGATGAGGATTACGTGCGTGCCCTCGAGTACGGTATGCCTCCCGCGGGCGGCATCGGCATCGGTATCGACCGCGTGGTCATGCTGCTCACCAACCAGGCTTCCATCCGCGACGTGCTGCTGTTCCCGCACATGAAGCCCGAGAAGGGTTTCCAGTCCGGTGCCGCTGCCGCCAAGGCCGCCGAGGCCGGCAACGCCGCGAGCCCCTTCGTCAAGCCGCTTAAGCCCACGGTTGATTATTCCAAGATTGCCGTTGAGCCGCTGTTTGAGGAGTTCGTCGACTTTGATACCTTCTCCAAGAGCGACTTCCGCGCCGTGAAGGTCAAGGCATGCGAGGCCGTCAAGAAGTCCAAGAAGCTGCTGAACTTTACGCTCGATGACGGCACCGGCACCGACCGCACCATCCTCTCCGGCATTCACGATTATTACGAGCCCGAGGACCTGGTCGGCAAGACCCTGCTCGCCATCACCAACCTGCCTCCGCGCAAGATGATGGGCATCCCCAGCTGCGGTATGCTCATCAGCGCCATCCACGAGGAGGAGGGCGAGGAGCGTCTCAACCTGATCCAGCTCGACGCTTCCATCCCCGCCGGCGCAAAGATGTACTAACTAGTTACGCGGTTCTACGAACCGCGTAACGGCTCGACGCTGCGCGGGCCGCATTTGGACAATCTGACGTTCAACTTCAAGGGCGCGACCAGGAGGTCAGCGCCCTTTCGTTTCACGTCACCTTGTCACAAATGCGACCCGCTCGCTGACGTTGCCAACACATCGATGTAGTCATTGGGGACGTTCTTAAACGACTAGTCATTCAAGAACGTCCCCAATGACTACCCAACGACCGCACCGGCGCATTGACGATTTTGCGTCTCCCGTGCCCGACAGCCGTCTCTTTTATGTTTCCTTTAGCCGTCGCTGCCTAGGATGGGGGTTAGTCGATAGGAAGGGAGCATCGGGATGGACGATGCGAGCGAGCGCGCGATCGAAGAGGACATGCTCGATCAGTTTAATTACTTTGATGATGAGGACGAGGAGCCGATCGACCGTCGCGAGCCGGCATCGCTTGACTCATTTGACCTAGTGGGTGAAGGGGCTGATGAGGTTGAGAATGAATCGACGGAACCCCCACAGCCTTCGCGCCCCGACTCGCTGCTTTCGAGAATTTCTTTGCACCACGGTGTCCGTGCCGGCGCGCTCCATATGAAAACTGACTGGCGCCAGATCGTGACGGCAGGCGATGAGCTTGCCGTCGATGCGCCACTTATCGACAAATCATCCATCATTTGCCGCACCGGCATGCTTATGCTCGCGAGCGGAACGGGTGCCTGGCGTGTACGCGATACCATGAATCGCGTCGCCGCCGTGCTCGGTGTCACCATCCACGTTGACTTAAGTCTCCTGTCGTTTGAGTGTACTTGTATTGATGATGGTCACTGCTTTAACGAAGTCGTCAGCTTGCCCACAACGGGCGTCAATACCCATCGCATTTGGATGATGGAGAGCTTCCTTAAGGAAATCGAGACATATGGCCGTCGTTTTACGGTGCATGAGTATCACGAGATGCTCAAGACCGTTGAGAGTTCAAAACCTGATTACACTTCCTGGCAACAGGGCCTTGCGGCGGCCTGTGCTTGCGGCGCCTTCGTCTTTTTGCTCGGCGGCGGTCCTATCGAGATGGTCTGTGCATTTGTGGGCGCTGGTGTCGGTAACTTTGCTCGCTCCCATATTCTTAAGCAGGGCCTTGGCCAGTTTAGCGCGCTGACGATCGGCGTTGCACTCGCTTGCGTCTCGTATCTGCTGGCATTGCTCGGTCTTGGCCAGGTCATACCGGGGGCAATGTCGCACCAAGAAGGCTATATCGGCGCCATGCTCTTTGTGATCCCCGGCTTTCCTCTCATTACGGCAGGTCTCGACATCGCTAAGCTCGACATGCGAAGCGGCATTGAGCGTCTTTCGTATGCTGTGTCGATTATTGTGATGGCGACGCTCGTAGGTTGGATGGTTGCCGAGTGTGTTGGCCTGGCGCCGGACGACTTTGCGCCGCTCGGCCTTTCGCCGCTTGCCCTTACGCTCTTGCGCGTGCTAATGAGCTTCGTTGGCGTATTCGGCTTCTCAGTGATGTTCAACAGCCCGGTAAAGATGGCAGCGGCGGCAGGGCTCATCGGCGCCGTGTCTAATACCTTGCGCCTTACGCTCGTCGATGCGCCGACGCTGTTTCCCTTCCTGGGTCTGAGCGTGGGTATGCCTCCCGAGGCAGCAGCGTTTATCGGTGCGCTGGTATCGGGCCTGCTCGCGAGCTTAGCCGAAATCAAGCTCACCTACCCACGTATCGCCCTCACGGTGCCATCGATTGTCATTATGGTGCCGGGCTTGTATCTGTATCGCTCGATGTATTACATGTGCACCTTCGACACGGTCAATATGCTCGGCTGGTTTGTGCGTGCAGTGCTCATTGTGGCGTTTCTGCCCGTTGGCCTGGGTGTGGCGAGAACCCTCACCGACCCCCGCTGGCGCCACACCAGCTAATTGGTGCAAATGAAACTGATCCGCAAAACATGAACGTGGATAATCTCCCGTTTTTGGCCTGTTTACGGGCTCAAGACGGGAGATTATCCACGCTCGTGGAATGGGTGTCCGAAAATCCACGCTCGTTGGGCCGATGCAGAGGCACCTGGCAATTCCTTTTTTGTAGACGTTGTCGCGCGGCTACGGGCAGGAAAGGTCCCAACGGTTAACATATACTCCATATGGGTAAAGAGACCAAAGCGCTGCCGCGGGGTGGCGCTTTGCGTTTGAAAAACTAGCTCGTCTAAGAGGAACTAGCATGTTAGACCGTTTTACCGATCGCGCGCGCAAGGTCATGTCCATGGCCAAGCAGGAGGCGCTCGATCTGCACTCAAATAAGGTGGGTACCGAGCATCTGCTTCTGGCGCTTGCCAAGGAGGACGAGGGCATTGCCGCCGAGGCGCTGCGCTCGCTCGATATCGCCTACGACGACATCATGGACACCCTCAAGGAGGTCCAGACCACGGTTCCCGAGCCCAGTGAGGAGACCGAGGCGGCTAAGCTCGCCTTTACGCCGCTCGTCATCAGCGTGATGGAGCGTTCATTCCGCGTGGCGCGTGAGAATAACCAGACCTACGTGTCGACCGAGCACTTGCTGATCGGCATCGTCGAAGAGGGCAACGGCATGGCCATGGATATCCTCATGCGCCTGGGCGTGTCGTCCGCTTCCATTAAAAAGGCCATCGAGAAGCTCACGGCCAAGGATCAGGACAAGAAGCGCCCGCTCGCCGGTGCCGGTGCTGGGCGTCCCGGTGCGGGCCTGCCGTTCTTTAGCGGCTCGGACGCCTCACAGCAAAAAGGGAGCGGCACCGACACGCTCAAGCAGTTCGCCACCAACCTCACGCAGAAGGCGCGCGACGGTAAGCTCGACCCCGTGATCGGTCGCGAAAAGGAAGTCCAGCGCATGATGGAGATCCTTTCGCGCCGCACCAAGAACAACCCGCTTATCTTGGGCGATCCCGGCGTGGGCAAGACAGCGATCGTCGAGGGCCTGGCACAGCAGATTGCTGCCGGCAACGTGCCCGAGAACCTTATGAACCAGAACATCTGGACGCTCGACCTGCCGGGTCTTGTCGCGGGCGCCAAGTATCGCGGTGAGTTTGAGGAGCGCCTCAAGAACGTGATTCAGGAGGCAACCGAAGCCGACGACGTCATCCTGTTTATCGACGAGATGCACACCATCATCGGTGCCGGTTCTGCCGAGGGATCCATCGATGCAAGCTCCATGCTCAAGCCCGTGCTCGCACGCGGCGCTTTCCAGATCATCGGTGCCACCACGGCCGAGGAGTTCCGTAAGTACCTCACTAAGGATCCGGCCTTTGAGCGCCGCTTCCAGACCATCGATGTCGAGGAGCCGAGCGTCGAGGATACGGTCAAGATCCTGACCGCGCTCAAGCCGCGCTACGAGGAGCACCACCACGTGCGCTACACGCAGGGTGCCATCGAGGCCGCTGCGAACCTCTCCAACCGCTATATCCAGGATCGCTTCCTGCCCGATAAGGCTATCGACCTCATCGACGAGGCCGGTGCCCGCGCACGCATTGCCGCCAACCGCGCGCCCGAGCCGGTGCGCGAGGCCGAGCATCGCATCGAGGAGCTTAAGGCCGCCGCGCAGGAGGCCACCGAGAGCGACGACATGAACAAGGCCGCCGAGATTACCGAGCGGCAGAAGGCCGCCGAGATTGAGCTCGCCGCTGTCTCTTATACACATCTGACGCTGCCGA
>USHF01000139.1 GCA_900554465.1 uncultured Collinsella sp. | reverse complement strand
CTGCGCATGTCTCGTGGGCTCGGAGATGTGTATAAGAGACGGCCAAGGCCCAGTGCCTTTGCCACCTTGTCGAAGGCTTCGCCCACGGCGTCGTCAAGCGTCTCGCCAAGCACCTCGTAGTCGCCCCATGCCCTTACGTGCACGAGCATGGTGTGCCCGCCCGAAACAAGCGTAAAGATAAACGGCGGCTTGAGGTCGGGCTGCGCCAACAGGTTGGCAAACAGGTGACCCTCCAGATGATTGACGCACACCAGCGGTTTGCCGGCAGCATACGCAAAGCCCTTGGCAAAGGCGACACCCACCACCAAGGCACCCACCAGGCCCGGACCTTGCGTCACGCCCACGGCGGCAAGCTCACTTGGTGCAATGGCTCCGCCCGTAAGGCCCAGCGACGCTGCGGCGTCCTCGAGTGCCGCGTCCACGACGCTCACGATGACCTCAACGTGCTTGCGCGAGGCGATCTCGGGCACCACGCCGCCAAAGCGAGCATGAAAATCAATCTGTGTCGACACCTGGTTGGCCAGTATATTGCCATCCGCATCGATAATTGCCACGGCTGTCTCGTCGCAGGAGCTCTCGATGGCAAGCACCAGGCGGCGGCGCTCGATTTCGGCACGCTCCTCAGCGGTGCGTTCGGGCGCGGGCAGCGGCCATACACGCTGTTCGGCAGCCGTCGGCTCGGGCGAGGCATTGTCGAGAGGAAGCACCAGGGGCAGCGGCGCCGTCATGACGATGGCATCCTTGCCGGCACCGTAATAGCCACGGCGACGACCCGCCTCGGTAAAGCCCAGAGCGGCATAGAGCGCAATTGCGGCCTCGTTGCCGTCCTCAACCTCAAGCGAAGCCGTGGTGCAGCCGAGCATCTGCGCGTCATAGCTCACGTGCGACAGAAGCTTGCGGGCGATGCCCTCGCGGCGATGCGCCGGATCGACGGCAACGTCCATAATCTGCACGTCCCCGTCGACGACCATACCGCCGGCAAGACCCAGCAGACGGCCGTCGTCGTGCGCCACCCACCAGCTACGTGGCGCGGCAACGTCCTCGCCCTGCTCGGACAGGAACATGCCCGGCGTCCACGCCTCGTGTCCGGCGCCTTCAAAGCAGGCGGTCTCCAGTGCGCTCGCGCCCTCGGCATCCGCCGCGCCCATGGGGCGGAATTGCAGATGACGTCCGGCAAGCTCGTCGGCAACACCTGTCACCTCACTCTGCGCGCTCTCGGCAAGGCCCAGACGCTTGCGCTCGTTTTCCTCGGCGTCCGAAAGGCGCGTATAGATCGGCAAGACGCGAGCCGGATCGCCATCGCCTGCGGCGTGCGCCATCAGCAGGCCCTCGCCCGAGGGCCACCACAGGTCTCGCTCCACGCAGCGCGCCGTCTCATCCTCGCCCAGCAGTTTGCCATAACGCACGAGACCGTCACCAGTCAGCTGAACCTGATCCCAGTCCGCGGTCTGGCGCCACTCATCAAGCGCCACGGCGGCCTTGACCACGCGCTCGCGCTCAAACAGACGCTCGGGGCCCTCATCCCCCAGCACATAGAGCGCCGGGTACACCTCGCCGCGCATGGCATCGGCAAGAACACCAAGCTTGCCGCGCACGCCGGCCTTCCATGCCGTCCAGGCGCAAGCATCGAGCGTCGACACGCCCAGCAACGGCACATTGGCACCGTGCGCCAGACCCTTTGCGGTGGAGATGCCGATACGCACGCCCGTAAACGAGCCGGGACCGCGACCGACCACATAACAGCCGACATCGCTGCGATCCAGGCCGGCCTGCTTCAGTAGGTCATCAACAGTATTCACGAGCTCCACGTTGGCATGGCGGCGACACAGATGGTCCCCACTTACCAGCTTTGCCTCGCCTGTCTGCACGTCAATCCAGCTTGCCGCGCAGGCAAGCATGTCGGTCGATGTGTCGAGCGCCACCACCAGCGCGTTGTCGTTATGCAAGCTCATCTTGTACAGCCTTATCTATCAAATGGGAAAGCTCAATCGCGCGCTCGCCGTGTGCCTCGAGCGTTATCGTTCGCACGTCGCTGTCGTCCTCATCGCGCTTAAGCGTCACCGAAAGATACTCATCTGTCAGTTCATCCTGAAACTGCTCGCCCCATTCCAGCAGGCAAACACCCTCATAGCCCAGCACGTCAAAAATGCCCGTATCCTCAAGCTCGTAGGCATGCTCCAGGCGGTACAGATCAAAATGGAACAGCGGAATACGCCCTTGGTCATGAACGGCCATGAGTGCGAACGTAGGGCTTGTGACCATATGCTCATCGCCCAGAGCGCGCGAAACGCCCTTGGTAAAGTGGGTTTTGCCCACCCCGAGGCCGCCGGTCAAGATCAGCACATCGCCATCTTCTAGACACGGTGCGACCAGCTCGCCAAAATGCTCCGTATCGGCAGTACGGGCCGTTCTATAGGTACCTACCCCCAGGCGCTCCAGGGACATATACGCTCCTTATTATTATTCCGAGGCGGTCTCCGGCGCGGGGTGCCGCTCCAGATAGTCGCCCAGCATCTTAAAGTCTTCCTCCAGCAACTCCTGCCACGCCGGATTGCGCAGCGCCGCCGCAGGATGAAACGTCGGCATCACCACAAAGTGGCCCATCTGATGGAACCTGCCGCGCAGCTTGGTAATGCCGATCTCGGTCTTGAGCACAAAGTGCGTTGCGGGGTTACCGAGCGTCACGATGATATCGGGCCAGATGCTTCGAATCTGCTCGCGCAAAAACGGTGAGCAAGCCAGCACTTCCTCGGGACGCGGATTGCGGTTTCCCGGCGGGCGGCACTTAAGCACGTTGGCGATATAGACGTCCTCGCGCTTAAGACCTGCCAGGGACAAAATGCCGTTGAGGTCTTCACCCGCCGCCCCCACAAAAGGTTCGCCCTGCAAATCCTCGTTGCGACCCGGTGCTTCACCAATAAACATGACGCGAGCGTGGGGGTTTCCCACGCCAAACACGATGTTATGGCGCGACTGATAGAGCTGGCAGAGATGGCAGTCGCCTAAAACAGCCTCAATCTCCTCGAGTGCGACCTCACGTGGCGCCTGATGGGTATGGCCGGGAATGTGCATGACGCCCATAGCGGCTCCTACACGTAGACCTTGTCGAGACGCATGCCAAAGCCGCAGGCGACCTCGTAGTTAATCGTTCCGCGCAGTCGGGCCATCTCGTCCATAGTGATCTCGGCATCGCCATCGCGGCCGACAATAATCATCTCGTCACCATACTCGGCCTCGGGAATCTCGTGTGCCGGGTTGGACTGAATGGCGACCATAAACTGATCCATGCAGATATTGCCAACCTGACGCACGCGCTCGCCGCGATACAGCACATCCATACGATTGGAAAGCGTACGCGATAGGCCGTCGGCATAACCGATCGGCAGCGTGCAGATCTGAACGCGCGTACGCGGTACGCGGTAGGTAAAACCGTAGCCCACGCCCTCGCCCATCGCAGGGTGCGCCACGCGCGTCACGCGCGCATGAACGCTCATAACGGGATCGAGCTGCATCACACGGCTACTCAGCTCGCACGGCTGCATGCCATACAAGCCAACGCCGGCGCGAATCATATCAAAATGCATCGAGGGGTCGAGCATCGAGGACGGCGTGTTGGCGCAATGCACGATACCGCACTCAAAACCCGCATCCTTAATGGCCTGAACGGCCTCGGTAAAGCGCTGGCACTGCAGCTTGTAGTCCCAGCCCGAAGGTTCATCGGCCGTGGCGAAGTGCGTAAATACGCCGTCGCACTGAATACCGCGATGGAAATCAATACCGCGGACAAAGTCGAGCACCTGCGTGTAATGTACGCCGATGCGGTTCATGCCCGTCTCGATGGCGAGATGATACTTGCCCACCTTGCCCGCCGCGACGGCACATTCGCCATACGCAAGAGCAAAGTCGGACGTATAGACCGAGGGCATGATATCGAACTCGAGCAACGTCGGAATGGCCTCGATAGGCGGCTCGCTTAGGATAAGGACGGGTTTCGTAATCCCGCCCTGTCGGAGCTCAACGCCCTCGTTAACCGTCGCCACGGCAAACATGTCGGCGCCGGCCGAATACATAATCTTGGCGCACTCAACAGCTCCATGACCATAAGCGTCGGCTTTAACCACGCAGCACAGGCGCTGACGCGGATTCAGCAAATTCTTATAGGCCCTCGTGTTGCGGCGAAGCGCCCCGCGGTCGATCTCGACCCAGGACCAACGCGTCAAATCGGCTTTATTCATAATTAGTCATCCGACCCTTCGTCCGTGATTCCCAGATCATCGAGCGCATCCTTTGCCGCCAACTCCATGGCGGGACCGATCAAGTCGATAAGATCGGTCGCGATAACGCTCTTCTCGCCAAACTCCGTCGCCGCGGCAAAACCGGCATAGCTATGACTGTCTCTTATACACATCTCCGAGCCCACGAGACATGCGCAGA
>USHF01000138.1 GCA_900554465.1 uncultured Collinsella sp. | reverse complement strand
GTCCTGCGTTTGAGGGCACAGAACTCGGCGAACCGGTGAGAGGTCAAAGGTAGATTTAAGGCATGTTCCAAAAATCTACTTGAGGAGGAAGTCGGGGAGGGGAATGGTGCGGGCCTCGCGTTGCTCGGGGTCGGCGATTTGGTCGGCAGGATAGCCGCAGACGAGCATATGATAGGGATAGATGCCCTCGGGCAGGCTGAACTGCTCACAGGCCACCTCGGGCTTAAAATGGCACACCCAGCACGTACCCAGGCCCTGCTCCTCGGCCTCCATCATCATCTGATCGCAGACGATCGAGGTGTCGATGGCACTGGAGTTCATCTGGTCATAAGGGCGCACCCAAGCATCGTCGGTAACGCTGCAAATAAGAAAGATAAGCGGAGCCCCAAAGATAGACCCATCACGAGCAAAACGCGGCTGACAAGCAGCAGCCTTCTCCAGAAGCTCCGGAGTATCAAGCACCATCACGCGGGTTGGATGATTATTACAAGCAGAAGGAGCAATACGCCCAGCCTCAACAATGGCATCCACCACAGCCTGCTCAACAGCCCGATCCTCAAACAAACGACAAGAATACCGAGACCGAGCCAGATCCAAATAAGACATACAAGCCCTCCTAAAATTAAAAATCAAACAAACCAAAAGTAACCCAAAGAGTACCCAAAGCAGCAATCAGCCAAACGCTCATCAAGGGCCAAAGTGTCCGAACGGATACCAAAGGTCCCTTCAGCCAAACCCCCGTCGCGCTAAATCTATCAGCCAAAGTTCCCAATGGTGGTGCATAAGGGAGCGGGCCCGGCCACTAATAACCTTTTGAACGACTCTGCTTGCAGCCGGAGTGAAAAAGGTTATTAGTGGCCGGGCCCGCGACCGGTGGGACATGTACCCCCAATTAACTGTTCTTCATGACAATCGAATCCACAACATCGGCCACATTCTCACAGCAGTCAGCGCAGTACTCCAGGAATGCGTACACGTCACGCCAGGCGATGACCTCGAGCGGATCCTTGCCGTTGACATGCAGGTTGCGCATGGCGTTGATATAGAGCTCGTCGGCCTCGGACTCAATCGTGTTGATCTGGATGACGAGTTCGCGCAGGGTCTTGGACTTGCGGTAGTTGGGCAGCTCGACCATCAGGTCCTTCATGGCGCGGCAGGCGTCGGTCACCTTGTGGGCGATCACGATGGCATCGGGATGGATGCTCTGGATGTTGGTGAAGTAGACGCGCTGCACGACGCCCTCGATACGGTCGAGCACGGTGTCGAGCGAGCAACTCATCAGGTCCAGGTCCTCGCGCTCAAGCGGGGTGATAAAGGCCGTGAGCAGGGCGTCTTCAAGCTCATGGTGCTTCTTGTCGGCCGCATGCTCAATCGCGTGCATCTTGTCGAGCATATCGTGAATCTTCGCGGGATCGAAGTTCTCAAAAATCTTGGTGAGAAGCTCGGCAGCCTGTACGGCAAGATCGGCGCAAGCGACGTAGTTGTCAAAGTAGAACGAATCGGGTTTCTTTGCCATGGGTGGGTCCTTTCGAGGCGAAGACGGGTGGGCGAAGTATTGCGGTCCAGATGGACGCTCGGTTTGACTAGATGAACATCATGAACAGCTTGGCCATGACAAAGCTGATGAGTCCGCAGGCAGGGAAGGTGAAGAACCAGGTGAACATCATGTCCTTGACCACGCCGAAGTTGATGGCCGAAAGGCGCTTGACGGCGCCGACGCCCATGATGGCGCAGGTCTTGATGTGGGTGGAGGACACAGGGATACCGGTAAGGGTGGCAAGCAGCAGGTTTGCGGCGCCCGCGAGGTCGGCGGAGAAGCCCTGATACTTCTCCAGCTTGACCATGCTCTGGCCGACGGACTTGATGATGCGCTCGCCGCCCACGCTGGTGCCGACGCCCATGGTGGCCGAGCACAGCAGCATGATCCAGATGGGGATGCCGGCATCGCCGACGCTCGTCTGGCCGTTGGCGAAGGCCACGCCTAAAAAGAGCACGCCGATGAACTTCTGTCCATCCTGCGCGCCATGCATAAAGCTCATGGCCGCGGCACTCGCGATCTGAGCGTATTTAAAGAAGACGTTGGCACGTCGCCTGTTGGCGGCGGCAAATAGAATCGAGACGAGTTTGCACAGGATCCAGCCCATGACAAAGCCCAGACCGATGGAGAGCGCCAGGCCGTAGATGACCTTCATCCATTCGTGGACGTTGACGCTGTTCGCGCCGCCGAGGGCGATGGCGGCGCCGGTCAGGCCGGCGATAAGGCTGTGGCTTTGCGAGGTGGGGATGCCAAAACGCGACGCTGTGGCGCCGTAGACGACGATGGAGAACAGCGCCGCGCACAGGCAGGCGAGCGCCATGGTGCTGTTTCCGCCAAAGTCGACGATATGTGAAATGGTGTTGGCGACGCTCGCGTTAAAGTGCGTCATGATGAGCACGCCCAAGAAGTTGAATGCGGCGCTCATGAGAATGGCGGCGCGGGCGGGCATGCAACGCGTGGTGACGCAGGTCGCGATGGCGTTGGGTGCGTCGGTCCATCCATTGACGAAGATGGCGCCGAGCGCGAGGATCACGGTGACGGCAAGGACTGGGTTCGACACAAGTTGGCCGAGGAAGGTTGAGAACGTTACGTCCATATATGGGCTTTCTCGAAGTTTGCAGACACGTTACAAAAACATGATAAATCGTATCACCTCCTGCTGGTTTCTTTACCGAGTTCTGATGGGAGAAGTGAATTTTTTGGCACTAAAATTGAATATAAGCCCTGTTGACCGCGGGTATTCTTTTTGCTAACACGCCATGAGGACACGTGTGCGCGCCCCAACACCCCAAAACCACAGTCTGTTCGCTTTACAACATGCAAACACGCGTTCGATAATAGGGGGCATGGAATATCGACAGACAGACGGCAAAACTCGGCGCGTGCACAAGCAGTATGTGGACGTCGTGGCTCGCATCCTCGCGGGCGGACAGGTCGTGCCGGTCACCGTCTGCTGGGTCGACGGCCGTTGTTTTACGATCGACGAAATTATCTCGACCACTGGGTTTGGCCTGATGGTCCACGGCATCCGTACGGCAACATATAAGGTGCGTTTTGGTGGGCACGCGACCGAGTTGTATCTGGAGGACCAGACGCGCGAGCGGGCGGACGGCTCGCAGGCGCACGTGATGCGTTGGTGGGTCTGGGCCTTTGATCGTACGCTTGAGGGCGAGCGCCGTAGGTAAGGACGTGCGGCATTCGGGTACAATGGCAGGAATCTTGTCACCTACGGCGCTGTCGTGCGCTTTTTGAAAGGACGAAGTATGAACGATATCCAGGGCTATCAGAACGGCCCCATCGAGACCGGCGCAAGTCGCGCCAAGGAGATGTCGCCGCGCGCGTACAATCTCGCCATGTCTGCTCTCATTTTCTTGGGCTTTTGCGCCATGGGCGCCGGTGCTTACTTTACGAGCACCATGGCGTTTGCCCGCATGATGATGAGCGGCGCCGCCCTGCCACTTGTCTTTGGCTCGTTTATCCTGACTATTGTCGGTATCGTCATGATGTCGGCTGCTGCCAGCAAACAGTCCGTGGGCCTGTCTCTCGTGGGTTACGTGATCTTTGCGAGCACCTTTGGCCTGACCGCGTCGTTTGGCCTTGCCAACTATGACCTGCCCACCATCAACACCGCTTTTATCGCCACCGCTGCCATCACCTTTGTCTTCGGTGCGCTGGGCGTGACCTTCCCCAAGTTCTTCCAGCGTGTGTATGGCATTGGTTTTGGCATTCTGCTCGCCACGATTCTGGTCGAGATTGTGCTGATGTTCATGGGCGTCTCGCAGTCCATCACCGACCTGATCGTGATTGTGGTGTTCGCCGGGTTTATTGGCTACGACACCTATGTTGCCACGACGGTGCCGCCCACGCTGCCCAACGCCGTGCTCATGGCGTCCAACCTGTTCGTGGACATTATCAACGTGTTCCTGCGCATCCTGAACATTCTCGGCCGTCGCGACTAGCGCGGCATTGCGACGCTTCCTGCCGGACACGGTAAAACGATACGAAAGGCGGTCCTTCGGGGCCGTCTTTTTTGTGCGTGGCGGGGTATCATGGATGGGAAAAAGCCGATAGCGGCAGCGACAGGAAAGGTGGCCACGTATGGCAGATGTCGACAACAGGAACCGTAACCGCAGGTCTAACCGAGCGGGTCAGCCCAATCCCAAGCGCGAGGCGCGTGCCAAGGCCGCCGAGCGCCATGTAACGGCTGTGTCCGAGGCCTGTGCCAAGGACATCGAGCGTTCGCTTGCCGGCGTGCGCGAGTTCGATGGTATGCCTGCCGGTTTTGTCGCGGCGATGAAGGCCAAGGCCCAGAAGGCGGCGGCTGCTGAGGAGCAGGCTGCCGAGGCTGTGGAGACTGACGCTGCCGAGGTAGAGGCTGCCGAGGTGGAGACCGCGGTCGAGCCCGAGGT
>USHF01000137.1 GCA_900554465.1 uncultured Collinsella sp. | reverse complement strand
GAGATCTGCGCATGTCTCGTGGGCTCGGAGATGTGTATAAGAGACAGATCCCCATGTCGGTCATCTCCTGGGGCATCTACAAGGGCACCAAGGCCAACACCGTTGCCTTCGACGTGTGCACCCTCATCTTCTGCTCGCTCGTGGCCGGCATCTTGCTGCTGTGCTCGAACAAGGATCGGTAAGGCGCTCTCTGCAGAGCTTGTCAGTTCGCAAGCTGGTGAGTCTGGGTGCCCTGGCATTTTGTGCGCACAGCTTCGTAGCCCACGATTTCGCGCGTGCGCAGCTTCGCGGCCTGCAAACTGCGTAGTCTTGTGATTTTGAAAACGCGTCGTCGCCAAACACGTGGCCGCTCAAAGGCGCGCCGGGCTAGCAGCCCCGGTGCGCCTTATTTTGTTCCACGTCTCTTTCGTTTCCACGGTCTCCGCCGTTTCCGTGACAAAACAAGGCCTTCTCGTGCACAAAAATCGACTTATATAGACATTCGGGGATGCGGAAAGGGAGAAAGAACGCTATATGAGTATTGCGGCATCCTCGGGTGGTGATTCCGCAATGCGTCAGTGCGCAAATCCATTGGCCATCGGTGCGCGCTTGCGCCGACAATCGGGCTGGGAGTCATTCTGCTCCCAGCCCTTTTTCGAGCTTTCAGTCGCTCGACTTCCGCGGTCTTCGCGCTAGATTATGCCGGACATCCTCTTCCTCATGGATTCGGTGCCCTCGATGTGCATCACGTGCGAGTTGAACACCAGCCTGTCCACGACGGCGTCTGCCATGGCGTTGTCGCCGAGCTTCGCGCGCCATCCGGAGGGCGCGAACTGCGAGCATAGAATGAGCGATCCCTTCCTGTGCCTTGCCTCCACTATCTCCAGAACTTCCCTGGTCTGAGATGGAGATATCGTCTCCAGCAGCCAGTCGTCGACGATCAGCAAATCGCAGGCGATGTACCGCTTTCTCATCTTCGCCCACGTCTCGCCTTTTGCGATGCACAGCGTATCCAGCAGTTCCGGCAGCCGCACGTACCTCACTGTCTTGAACGCATTGCAGGCAGCCACTCCCAAAGCGCATGCCATCCACGACTTCCCCGCACCTGAAGCGCCCGTGATTATGAGGTTTCTGGCCGCGTCCACCCATGTGCAGTTCGACAGCTCCATCACCTTGGCGCGATCGAGCGCACGGTCGGGATCGTAGCGGACATCGCACACGTTGGCATCGGGATCGCAGAAGGCCGCCTGGCGCAGGAGCCTCGTCCGCTTGTTGGCGCGCCTTGCGTCCCATTCGGCGTCGACCAGCATCGCGAGCCTGTCGTCGAAGGGCATCTCGGCCACGCCGATCGACTCCTCCTGCTCGCGGTACGCCCTTGCCATCACCGACATCCTCATCTGGTAGAGCTTGTCCATCGTCGCTTCGTTTGCCATCTTAGCCGAACCTCCTATCGGTCGCATCCGTCGAACTCGTCGTAGCAGTCGTCGGGCCTTCGGTAGGCGCCCGCATCCGGATCGGGGGCGGTCTCGGCCGCTATCTTCTGGAGCGCCGTCTTCACTGTCTTGTAGCTGGGGCGCGCCGTCCAGGTGAGCGCCTTTGCGCACGCCCTTTCCAGGAGCGCGTCCCCGTGCTTGTCGGCAAGGCCGAGAAGCGCCCGCGCTGAGCGGTAGGCCTGCTGCTCGACCTTGCGCGACTTGAGTATCCCGTCCACGACGGCGAGGATGGCCTCCCCCTTCCCCGCCGCCCAGCTGCGGAACCTGTCCCCGCTCCACGCCGTCCATTCCCTGTGGGAGTCGGGCATATGGGCGGGATCTGTGACATAGGCGCCGGCGGGAGATGTCGAGCGCCTGTGCATGGCGATGCGCTCCCCGTCGCAGATGACGGCCACCGTCGTTCTAGTGGCGACGATGCCCACCTCGCGCCGCACGTAGGCGGCTGGCACCGAGTAGTAGCGCTTGTCAAAGGAGACATGGTAGTTAAACTGGACGGTGGCGGTCTTCCTGACCGTCATCTCGTAATGGGTCGGCGGCAGGGGCTGCAAGCGGTCCTTCTCCCGCCCGAGGAAGGCCTCGCGCCTGCTGCCGGCCCGCTTCTGGAAGGGCGCGGAGTTGATGGAATCCACGGCCTCGTCGATTGCCGCAGCGAGTTCCGCGATGCCGATGAACACTCGGTCGCGCATGGCGGCGATGACCTTTCGCTCCACCACGCCAACGCTCATCTCGACAGCGGCCTTGTCCTTTGGCCTGCGAACCCGTGCCGGCACGACAGCCACGCCGTAGTGCTCGCACATGAGCCTGTACTGCTCATTGACGACGAGCTCCTCTACCGTGTTCTTGATGACGCCGGTCTTGCAGTTGTCCGGCACGACGATGGGCGTCGTGCCGCCGAACTCGCGGAAGGCGCGGATGTGCCCGTCGATCCAAGACTCCTCTCCCATGTTTGGATAGGGCCAGGCGAAGATCATCGAGGAGTACGGCAGGCAGGCCACGAACACGTGGGCCTTGCGAATCTCGCCGGTGTCCGGGTCGCAATACGCCGGGCACTTGCCAGCCCAATCGACCTGCATCTCCTCGGCCGGGCGACGGTCGATATGCAAGGTGATGCGGTTCCGCTGCGCCCATTTGCGATGGCGCTGGCAGAAAGCCGAGTACATGAAGGGATCGGCGCCGTGATCGGTGGCCTTCACGCAGTATTCGCTCCAAAGAAGCGTCATCGTGACCCCGGGTTTGCCCATCTCGCGCTCGATCCACTCGTGGTCGATGGCGAACTTCCCGTCATCGCGGGTCTCCTTCGGCGGGTAGAGCACGGCTCTGATTGCCGCATCGTCCATCTCGCCGGGTAGCGGCCACTCAAGCCCCTTGCTCTTAGCGAGCTTCTGGATCAGCTGCACGGTGGATCTCGCGCAGCCGCAGGAGAACGCTATGTTCTCCTGGCTGATCCCGAGATAAGTCAGTCTCAGGATCTCTCGGTACTTGACCATTTTTTCCTCCTAACGTAGAAATGGCCCGGATGCTTTTTGCACCTGGGCCAATCGTAGGAGATTGGAGAGATTAAAGCGCCATCATCGGCGCACACCGACCGATAGCGGACAAGCGCACCGATGGCTCGCGGAATCACGGACTGAAAACGCCGCAATAATCATTCGGAGGGAAAAGTGCCTCCCCTCTATTCAGAATGAGCTAGACAGAATTGCAGAGGCGATGCGTCTTTTTGAGTGCTATGCATCGAAACGGATCTTTGGAGCGCATCGGTATCGCTTCGGCTATCTCAAAGATGGACGCTAGTTGCTCGAGCCTAGCTGATCTCAGTACTATCGGGTGATCTGACTGAATGGAGGAATTGGAATATGATCGATTCTCTCGTGGCGGCTTTTGCGTCGCTGGAGTTGGATCCTATAAAGATAGTTGTGTTTATGGCTGTAGTGAGTATTCTTTACGCTGGATACATGCTGTTTCAGAGTTGGTCAGAAGCACGTTGGACAAAGAGGGTCGCTAACGAGCTTCAGTTGTATAAAGACCTTCGTAAGCTGCACGGTGCGGACTCGTTGGCGAAAAGCGACGGGGAAGCTCTATATGAGCTGAAAAGACACATCAATCAGGCCGTTATTCGAAACGCCACACGCACGAGCAACATGAAGACTTTTGCAAGTGGGTTCCAGCTGACAATTATGGCGATCTTGTCGTTTCTAGCAATACAAATATGGGAAATTGCGTGGGGAGAGTATGGCTTAGATAGCAAAGACGCTGTGTCTCAAGCTGGGATGACTTTCGTTGTCTTGGTGCTAGTATCGCTGCTGCTAGACTTGATGAGAATGCTATGGATCTTCAGAATTTGGCCAAGGATTAAAATAATCATTTAATTGGTTATATTAAATATTAAATCAAAGAGGATTGAACGTAGCTGTCAGCACCGATTAGCTGAACTGCTAGCTATGGAAAACGAGGTCAAAGATATTTCAAAGAGCTGTGGTGACGCCGAGATAGACCGCGAAACCCGCGAGGCCTTGTCCAAATTGCTTAGGATAATTGACGATTTTAGTGAGGAGGCATTAAGGGGGCAAAGCGATATGCTTGTTTCTGGCGGCCAATCGGAGGAAAGACTGGCAAAAGGTTTGACCGGTGCGCTGTTCAGAAGCATTCATGCAGCTGAATCGAGGATAGCGGCAGCATATGGCGAAGAAGCGAGTCGCGCGAAAGGCATCGGAGAGGCCGTGCGGGAGATACTGCTCGGGCAAAGCCAGGCGAAGAAGGAGGGGGAGGAAGGACTCGAATAACTGATGCAGGTGATGCGCTGCCACGTACGATCGGAAATGTAAGACGATGCAGTACTGCCGATCGGTGAGAGAGTTGGTCGAATCACCCAGCTGAATCGAGGACCGTCTTCAATATGCGGCTGTCGTGGAACAACGGTTGTGGACTTGAGCGAATGGTAGAATTGCGGGTGTAACAAGATCCGTGGCGTCTTGGGCGCTGCGAGCTGACTAAAGGAGCGTACATGCAGTT
>USHF01000136.1 GCA_900554465.1 uncultured Collinsella sp. | reverse complement strand
TATAAGAGACAGGTGCTTGTGAATTCGTTGTCAGGGGTGCTCGTGGTAAAGATGAAAGATGTGGCCGAGCTGGCGGGCGTTTCGAGCGCCGCCGTCTCGCGCTACCTCAACGGTGGATATATCTCGGCGGACAAGGCCGAGCGCATTAAGCAGGCGATTGAGCTGACCGGATACGTGCGGTCCAGCCAGGCTCGCGCGCTGCGCACCGGCTCTACCAAGCTCATCGGCGTCATCGTGCCCAAGATCAACTCGGAATCCGTGAGCCGCATTACCGCCGGCATCGGCCAGGTGCTCGGTCGTCGTGGCTACCAGATGTTGCTTGCCAATACCGACAATGCCCCCGATCGCGAGCTCGAATACCTCGATTTATTCCAAAACCACCCGGTCGATGGCATTGTGCTGGTAGCAACCATGATTACCGACGAGCACCGTCGGGCGATTGAATCGTGCCGTGTGCCCATCGTGCTGATCGGTCAGAATGTTGAGGGCGCGGCGTGCGTCTATCACGACGATTACGAGGCCGCCTTTGAGCTGGGCCATGCGCTTGCGGGTCGCGTGGACGGCAAGATTGCCTATATTGGAGTTACCGAAGAGGACCGCGCGGCCGGTTATGACCGCCGTCGCGGTTTTGAGGCCGGCTTGCGCGCCGCGGGCAACCCGCTCGATGCCGCCTTGATTCGCCTGGGCTCGTTTACGCTCGACTCGGGCTATGGTGCGGCGCGTGAACTGCTTTCCGTCGACCCCGATGTTTCGTTTATCGCGTGCGCGACCGACACCATGGCGGCGGGCGCGCTGCGTGCCATCGATGAGGTTCGCGGCATGGGCGAGGGTATTCACCGCGTGAGCGGTTTTGGCGACAACGCGTTTTTGCGCGCGCTGACGGGCGGCATTCCCACCGTGCATTATGGCTACCTGACCAGTGGCGTCGAGGCGACCAATATGTTGCTCAACACGCTCGATGGCGTGGAGGGGGAGAGCGGTCTCAAGACGCTCAAACTCGGCCATCAACTTATGAATGTCTAGGCTTTGGGCATGTCTGCCTGCCTTTGAGGCCCCTGTTTTTGCGGTAAAACTACCATTCGCCGGCTTTCTCCTACCGTTCACCCTACTATGAAAACGATTACAGACATATGAAACTGAAAACGATTACAGTGTAAGTGTCAAAGGTAGTCGGGTGCGCATGCACCCGTTGGAGGAAAGGGAAGTCATGGACTACCGCAAATCAGCCCAAGAGGTGCTCGACAACATCGGTGGCGCCGGCAACGTTGTTTCGGCCGCACACTGCGCCACGCGTCTGCGCCTGGTGATTGCCGATAACGCGAAGGTTGACAAGGAGGCCCTCGAGAATATCGACGGCGCTAAGGGCGTCTTTGAAGCCCAGGGCCAGCTCCAGATTATTTTTGGCACTGGCACCGTCAATAAGGTCTACGAGGAGTTCATCGCGCTCAGTGGCGTCGAGGCCGCCACCAAGGCCGAGGTCAAGGAGGCCGCGGCGCAGCAGCAGAACATCTTTATGCGCGCCATTAAGGTGCTCGGCGACGTCTTTGTCCCCATCATCCCTGCCATCGTGGCCTCGGGTCTGCTGCTGGGCATTATGAGCGCCCTCAACTTTATGGCCTCCAACGGCTTTATCGCGCTCGACACCAATAACTTTATCTACAAGATTGCCGACCTGGTCTCGGGCACGTCCTTTGGCATTCTGCAGATCCTGATCGGTTACTCCGCCGCTAAGGCCTTTGGCGCCAACCCGTATCTGGGCGCCGTTGTCGGTGGTGCGTTCATCAACTCCTCGCTACAGAGCGCCTACACGGTTGCCTCCGAGGGCGTGCAGACCATGGTCAACGTCATCCCCGGTGTGTACAGCTTTGAGTGGGTCGGTTATCAAGGCCACGTTATCCCCATCGTCATCGCCTGCGCTATTCTGGCCTTCCTCGAGAAGCGCCTGCACAAGATCGTTCCCGAGATGTTCGACCTCTTTGTGACCCCGCTCGTCTCGGTGTTCGTGACCGTGCTCGTGACCCTCGTTGCCGTCGGCCCCATCTTCGTGTGGGCCGAGAACGCCATTCTCGGTCTGATTCAGGCCCTGCTCACCCTGCCCTTTGGCATCGGTTCCTTTATCGTCGGCCTGTTCTATGCCCCCACGGTCGTTACCGGTATCCACCAGATGTACACCGCCATCGATCTGGGCCAGCTCGCTCAGTACGGTGTGACCTATTGGCTGCCCATCGCCAGCGCTGCCAACATCGCCCAGGGTGGTGCCGCGCTCGCCGTTGCCTTTAAGACCCGCGATGCCAAGATCAAGGGTCTGGCGCTTCCTTCGGCCCTGTCCGCCTTCATGGGCATTACCGAGCCTGCCATCTTTGGTGTGAACCTGCGCTTCTTTAAGCCCTTCATCGCCGGCTGCATCGGCGGCGGTTGCGGTGCCCTGGTCTGCGCGCTCACTTCGCTGGCTGCCTCCGGCACGGGTGTTACGGGTATCTTCGGTATCCTGCTGTGCCTGGCCCAGCCCGTGCAGTACGCGATCATGTTTGCGGTTGCCGCGCTGGTCTCCTTTGCCGTCTCGTTTGTCCTGTACAAGGACGAGCCCAAGGCTTCCGAGCAGGCCTAAGAGCTTTTGATTGAGGAACACCCGCGGGCTGTATGCTCGCGGGTGTTCCCCGCATCTGGCGCCGATCTTTGGCACCTTGTAACTTTCGATCCGTTAGGACTTTGATATGTCTAATGCACTCGGTCGCGACCTTGCAAAGCTGGTCGCCGCTGTTGACGCCGCCGCCTCTGAGTGCGGTCATGGCGTGTATGGCCAGCACTTCCATATTATGCCGCCGGCGGGTTGGCTTAACGACCCCAACGGTCTTTGCCAGGCGGGCGGCGTGTTCCATGCCTATTTTCAGTATGCGCCGTTTGATGTCGAGGGCGGCGTTAAGGTCTGGGGTCATGCGACGAGTCGCGACCTTATGAAGTGGGACTACGTTGGCGCTCCGCTGCTGCCCGACGAGCCGTTCGATTGCCACGGTGTGTATTCGGGCTCCGCGCTTGCCGAGGACGGTCGCATTCGCGTGCTCTATACGGGCAACGTTAAGCTTTCCGATGCGGACGGTACGTACGACTACGTCAATACCGGACGCCGCGCCGATACCGTCTATGTCGATAGCGTTGATGGCCTTGCCGGTCGGGAGTTCAGCCAAAAGCGCGTGGTGCTGGCGTCCGAGGATTATCCCGAGGATTTGACCTGCCACGTGCGTGACCCCAAGGCGTGGCGTGACGCGGACGGGCGTTATCACATGGTGCTGGGCGCGCGTCGTCGCGTGGACGGGCCGCATGTCGAGAGCCGTTTTTGCTCCATGCATGGCGAGGGCGCCGGTCGCGATGTGGGCGAGATCTTGGTGTACGGCTCGGCTGACATGCTGAGATGGCAGCTCGAGAACCGTGTGTCTACGCCCGAGCGTTTTGGCTTTATGTGGGAGTGCCCGGGATACCTTGAGCTTGAGGCGGATGGCGGTGTACCGGCGAAATGGCTGTCCTTCTCGCCCCAGGGCCTTGAGGGCGGCCGTTGGGACCGCGGCAATGTATATGCAGCGGGCTACATGCCTGTAACGGGCGACATTACGGGCGGCAATGACGCTTATGAGCTGGGCGAGTTCCGCCTGTGGGACGCCGGTTTTGACTTCTATGCTCCGCAGGAGTTTACGGCCCAGGACGGTCGCCACATTCTGATCGGCTGGATGGGCATGCCCGATGAGCCGACCTATGGCAACGCGCCCACCGTGGTGTGCGGCTGGCAGCACTGCATGACGGTGCCGCGTGAGCTTACAGCCGGTACTGGCGGCGTGGTGCTGCAGCAGCCGGCGCGCGAGATCGAGCGCCATTATGCTTCGGTGCGTGTGGGGGAGGGCTCGTTGGAGGTTGCCGGCGATACCTGCTTTGACGTTGTTGTTAACGGTGTCGACGGCGCGTTTACCGCGACCGTTGATGGCGAGCTGAAGCTGTCGTTTGTGGCCGCCGAGGGCGAACTGCCCTTGCGCTTTGAGATGCGATTTACCGATGAGGGTCGCACTTCTGCCGGCTGCGGTCGTACCGTGCGCTGGGAGCCCGTCGATGAGGTGCGCAACGTGCGTATTGTTGGCGATGTCTCGTCGGTCGAGGTGTTCGTGAATGATGGCGCGCTCGTGTTTTCGACGCGCATCTATCCCGAGGCCTATGGCGTGACCGTTGACGCTCCGGGTGCGAGCGTGAGCTATCACACACTCAACATCTAGGCGTTTCGTCGCATATCGGCGCTATACTGCAGCCGTTGCCCACGATGCGGGGAACACCTGCATCGTGGGTTTTTGCTTATGAAGGGACGGTGCCGTGTGGACGTGCAACAGCTAGAAGAGGCCTGGGCTGCAAGGGCCGGCGCGCGTGAGGCGTGTCTTGTCGCTGCTCCGCATGTGCCGGCAGCGCTGTCGCAGCTCTGTCTCTTATACACATCTCCGAGCCCACGAGACATGC
>USHF01000135.1 GCA_900554465.1 uncultured Collinsella sp. | reverse complement strand
ACGAGATCTGCGCATGTCTCGTGGGCTCGGAGATGTGTATAAGAGACAGGTACGTAAACAATCCGTTGTTCATGTGCTGACATCCCCTCTATATCCGAGCATGTTCACTATGGGTGAACTGGCTTTAGAAGAAAAGCGAATATAATGCATGGATAACATGACAAAAACTCATGTAAAGGTGGAGGGGTGCCGTGGAAACGAATATTCAAAAGATGCAGGTGCTGCTCGAGACGGTGCGTGCCGGCAGTTTTACGCGCGCCGCCGAGCGGCTGAGCTATTCGCAGTCGGGCGTGAGCCGCATGGTGGGCGACCTTGAGACCGATTGGGGTTTTAAGGTGCTCGACCGCAGCCGCGAGGGTGTGGTGCTTTCTGCCGATGGGCGGCAGATCATGCCGGCGGTTGAGGCGCTCTGCGAGGAGTTTGGCCGCCTGCAGCGACACGTGGACGAGATGCGTGGGCTCATGCGCGGCAAGATCTGCATTGGTACGTTTTCGAGTGTGGCGACCCACGTGCTGCCACCGGTCATTGCGCGTTTTCGCGCCGATCACCCGGACGTCGATTATGAGTTGCTGATGGGCGATTACTCAGAGATTGAACAATGGGTGGCGGAGGGGCGCTGCGACCTGGGCTTTATCCCGCGTGAGCCCCGAGAAAACGGCATGGCATCACGGTCTTTAGTGTGTGATGAGCTGATGGCGGTGGTGCCGACAGATTCGTTGCTTGCCACGGCGGAGTTCGTCTCTCTTACCGATTTGGCAAGAGAGCAGTTTATTCTGCTGGAACGGGGTACCGATGATGAGATTACGCCGCTATTCCGTCGGGCGGGGCTGGCGGTGCGCTCAAAACTGTCGACTTGGGATGACTATGCGATTATGGCTATGGTCGAGGATGGCCTGGGCGTGAGCATTCTTCCCGCGCTCATCTTGCGTCGCTGCCAGTTCGATGTTGCTGTGCGTCCGCTCGAGGGGCATCCCCATCGGCAGATCAACGCCATATATCGAACGGCCGATGTTTCGCTTGCCGCCGCTCGTTTCCTCGAATACCTCTAAATGCGTGCACGTCGTTATCGCCTTGGGATAAATCTCGAGGTCTTGCTCATTTTATTTTTGAAATTGAACTATTCGAAATAGCACGGCGTTATACTGCTGCCTAAATTGAACTCAGGTTCAATTCGTGTTGTATAAATTGAACTTTGCCAGCAAGGAGGTTCTAGTGGCCCAAGAGACGTTTAGCGATCGTCTGCGACAGGCTATGTCCGATCGCGACGTTCGCCAGTCGGACGTGATCCGCGCATCGGAGATGCTCGGCAAAAAACTCGGCAAGAGTCAGATGAGCCAATATGTGAGCGGCAAGACGATTCCGCGGCGCGATGTGGCTGAGCTGCTCGCCCGTATTTTGGAGGTCGATGTTACCTGGCTGCTTGCCGGCGACGCCGATCAAGGCGAGGCATCATCACCCCGCAACGATTCCAAGCCCGAACCCCATCCCTCAGCTCAAATTGCAAGGAGCACCACCATGCGTACTTTTTCTAAATCCACCAAGCTCGATAACGTCCTGTATGACGTGCGCGGTCCCGTCGTCGACGAGGCCGCCCGTATGGAGGACGAGGGCGAGCGCATCCTCAAGCTCAATATCGGCAACCCGGCGCCCTTCGGTTTCCGCACGCCCGATGAGGTCATCAAGGACATGCGCCAGCAGCTGCCCGACTGCGAAGGCTATTCCAACTCGCGTGGCCTGTTCTCCGCGCGCAAGGCGATCATGCAGTATTCGCAGATCAAGGGCTTGCCCAACGTTCAGATGGAGCATATCTACACGGGCAACGGCGTGTCCGAGCTCATTCAGCTTTCGATGAACGCGCTGCTCGACAATGGCGACGAGATTCTGATCCCCAGCCCCGACTATCCGCTCTGGACGGCGTGCGCAACCCTTGCCGGCGGTCATCCCGTGCACTATCTGTGCGATGAGCAGGCGGATTGGTATCCCGACCTGGAGGATATGGAGTCCAAGATCACGAGCGCGACCAAAGCCCTCGTCATCATCAACCCCAACAACCCCACGGGTTCCGTCTATCCGCGCGAGGTGCTCGAGGGCATCGTCGAGGTTGCGCGCAGGCATCAGCTGATGATCTTTGCTGATGAGATCTACGACCGCCTGTGCATGGACGGCTACGAGCACGTCTCGATTGCCTCGCTCGCTCCCGATCTGCCCTGCGTCACCTTTAGCGGTCTGTCCAAGTCGCACATGATCGCGGGCTATCGTATTGGCTGGATGGTGCTTTCGGGCAACCAGCGCTGCATGAGCGACTTCATCATGGGCATCAACATGCTCTCCAACATGCGCCTGTGCTCCAACGTGCCGGCTCAGTCGATCGTTCAGACGGCGCTCGGTGGCCATCAGTCCGTCAACGACTACATCCGCCCCGGCGGCCGTGTCTACGAGCAGCGCAACTTTGTGTATGAGGCGCTCAACAAGATTGACGGCATCTCGGTGGTCAAGCCGCGTGCGGCGTTCTACATCTTCCCCAAGATGGATGTTAAGAAGTTCAACATCACCGATGACGAGCAGTTTGCCCTTGACCTGCTACACGAGAAGAAGATCCTGATCACCCGCGGCGGCGGCTTTAACTGGGATGAGCCTGATCACTTCCGCATCGTGTACCTGCCGCGTATGGAAGTGCTCAAAGAGTCGCTCGAAGACCTTGCCGACTTCTTCGACCATTACCGCCAGAGCTAGTGGGATAGAAGCTCCGCACTATGAAAAGCTCCCTGCAGTTGTTTTGCTGCAGGGAGCTTTCTTGAATCGGCGGAACTATATAACGACGCCGTTGCAATGATCGATTTCGTGTTGGATGATCTCGGCGGTGTAGCCCGAGAAGTTTTTGATGCGGTGGACGAAGTTCTCGTCCAGATACTCAACCTTAATGCGGCGATAGCGGGTACAGGGACGCTCGCCGATCAGCGAGAGGCATCCTTCGCTCGTCTGGTAGGCATTGACCTGCTCAAGAATCTGCGGGTTGTACATAAGCAGCGACTTGCTGCCGTCCTTTACGCAGATGATGCGTTTGCGCACGCCGATCATGTTGGCGGCGAGGCCCACGCACTCGCGCTCATGCTCGTGGAGTGTATCCAGGAGATCCTGCCCGGTCGCGGCATCGTCGGGTCCCGCGTCTTCGGAAGGCAGACGCAAAAAGAACTCGGATTTCATGATGGGCTTAATCATGGCGGGCTCCTCATGTCTCATGCTTTCGTGGACTTTTAATAATAGCGCGGAAGGAAAGCTGTGCGTCCGCGTTACAATCTTTCGACGTTGGACCATGTTGCCAGATTCGTCGCGTACGGCGTCTGGCGTAAGTCTAGGGCTCATTTTTCGCCCTGGACTGTTCCTCTGGGGCGATGCGACTGTCGTTCCAAGAGGAAGGAAATGCATGGGGAGCAAATCTCAGCAACAAGTTCAAGTAACGCCATCGGCCACTGCGACGATTCTCGTCGTTATGTATATTGCAGCCTTTGTTGTCGCGTTTAACGAGAACATCATTAACGTGGCGTTGCACGACATTATGGCGGCCTTTTCGGTGAGTGCCACCACGGCGCAGTGGCTCGTTTCGGGCTACATGATCGTGACGTCGATCTTTACGGCCGTCATGGCCTTCCTGTCCGGCCGTTTCTCGACGCGCAAGCTGCTGTTTTTCGCATGCGGATGCATGGTCGCCGGCGAAGTCCTGTGCCTGTTCGCTCCGTCGTTTAGCGTTTTGCTGCCAAGCCGTATTTTGCAGGCTGCGGGATCGGGCATCTTGTTCCCGCTCATGATGAACGTGGTGCTGTCTTGCGCCCCGCGCGAGAAGCTCGGTCTGTATCTGAGTCTGGGCGGTGCCTGCATTACGCTAGGGCCGGCGTTTGGACCCGTGATCAGCGGTCTTATGTGCACGTTGTTTGGCTGGAGAGCGGTGTTCGTAGTGCCGTTGGTGGGCGGCATTGCGGTCGCTGCGGCGGGCGTAAAGCTTGTTCAGAATGTCGGAGAGCGCTCGAACACCACGCTTGATATTCTGTCGGTTGTTTTGCTCGCTGCCGGCATTACGGCATTTGTGTATTCCGTAGGCGAGTTCTCGACCAATCTGATTTCCGGCATCGTGACGCTCTTCGCCGCCCTTGTGCTGCTCGGCTTGTTTGCGGCCCGTCAGCTCGAGCTCGAGCATCCGGTGCTTAACGTGCGTCCCATGGCGAGCGTTCGTTTTTGGCCTGCGTGCCTGCTTGTGGTGGTGTCGATGATGACAACGTTCTCGATGAGTGTTTTGTTGCCGCTCTATTTTGAGGGCGCATACGGCATGACCGCACTTGTTGCGGGCTTGCTCATTTTGCCGGCGATTGCCTGCAACGCTGTGACCTCGATTGTGGGCGGACGCGTGATGGATGCCCGTGGCGCGTGGCCGCTGCTGCCGGTCGGCTTTGCCCTGATTGCTGTGGGACCTGTCTCTTATACACATCTCCGAGCCCACGAGACATGCGCAGATCTCGT
>USHF01000134.1 GCA_900554465.1 uncultured Collinsella sp. | reverse complement strand
TCGTGGGCTCGGAGATGTGTATAAGAGACAGGCTGTTGAGCCACAGCGTATGGCCGTCGCCCGAATACATAACGCAGGGGCGATCGGGGAATGCCGCATCGAGCGACGCCTTGGTAGGATGCTCGGGCGGGTCCCAACGGTAGTCGCGCCAGCCCTGAGTCACAACCCAAGCGTCGTCGGGCAGGTCCTGGGAAAACTCGAGCGCGTGTTGCACCAGCGCCGCCTCGGACGTGCCCATATCCATGAGCATGTACGGCGAGGAGCCGACCGAGGTATGGAAGAAGTGCAGATGAGCGTCATGGAAACCTGGGCAGACAAACTGCTCGCCGTAGTCGATAACCGGCGTGGCGGCAGGCGCGGCGGCAATCACGTCATCGGGCGCACCGACTGCGACGATACGGTCGCCTGCGATGGCAATCGCCAGCTCGCGGGCGGTATCGATGCCGTCTTGCGCGGTAAAGACGTTCTTGGAGCGGATAATCCGATCGATATGTTGCATGGGCATCCCCATCTCTGGCAGGAAATTCAACACCCCCGAGTGTACTCCCCCGCCCTTGTAACAAAACCCCAAGCGGCAAACGGCAACTTTACCAGCCCTAGCGGCAGGTGGCATACTGGAATGAGCTTGTACGATTTTGCGATAAACCAGCAAGGAGCAAATCGACTATGACGAAGACCAAGGCACAGCAGATTATGGCGGCAACCGAGGTTCGCGCGGCAGACGACGTCACCGCAGCCATCCAAGATATCGCTGCCGAGTTTGAACCCTACATCATTAAGCAGCGCCGCCACTTCCATAAGCACCCGGAGCTGAGCCTCGCCGAGGAACGCACGACATCTGACATCGCCAACCAGCTGGACGCCATGAATATCCCCTACGAGCGTCCCCTTAAGACGGGCCTTGTGGCGACCCTTCGCGGCACCGCGCCCGACGCCTATCGCGAGGACGGCACACCACGCCGCCGCATCCTGCTGCGCGCCGACATCGACGCCCTGCCCGTCACCGAGCAGACCGGCGAAGAGTTCGCCAGCGTCAACGAGGGCTGCATGCACGCCTGCGGCCACGACTGCCATATCGCCATGATGCTCGGCACGCTGCAAATCCTGCGCCATATGACCGACGACATCCACGGCGAAGTCCGCATCGTCTTCCAGCCCAGCGAGGAAAACGGCCAGGGCGCCAAGCTCATGATCGGCACGGGCGTGCTCGACGGCGTCGATGGTGCCTACGCCGCGCATATCTGGAGCGAGGTTGACGCCGGCACCGTAAGCTGCGAGCCCGGTCCGCGCATGGCCAATACCGACTGGTTCCGCATCGACGTCCGCGGCACCTCGTGCCACGGCGCTATGCCCCAGCGCGGCCACGACGCCGTTATGGTTGCCGCTGAGATCGTCAACGCACTGCAGACTATCGTCTCGCGCGAGATTAGCCCCTACGAGCCGGCCGTTATCACCGTCGGTGAGCTGCATGGCGGCACCGCGCGCAATGTTATCGCCGGCACGGCTTACCTCGCCGGCACGGTGCGCACCTACGGCGACTCGACCCACGAGGAAATGCCGGAGCTCATGCGCCGCATCGTGGAGCATACCGCGGCAGCCCTGGGCGCCGAAGCCAAGCTCACCGACTACACCATCGCCAACTACAAAGTCGAAAACGAAGCCGCATCGAGCGAGCGCTGCCGCCAGGCCGTACTCAAATGCCTGGGCCCCGCCGGCGAGGGACATTACCGCGGCACGCTTTCGGGCGAGGACTTTTCGGAGTACCTGCGCCGCGTGCCGGGCGTGCTCGCCTTTGTAGGTGCGCGCAACCCCAAGATTGGCGCCACGTACGCTCAGCATTCCTGCTTTTACAAGATCGACGAGACTGTGCTGGCAAAAGGCTCCATGGTGGCCGCCCAGTATGCCATCGACTTTTTGGCCGAGCCCACGCAAGAGGAGCTCGACGGACCCGCTATCGCCGCGGTCGCCGAGACCAACCCCGACCTCGCCGCCAAGTTGCGTTCTGCTAAGGCCACAGCCGCCGAAGCACGCGACGCCATGCACGACGCCCGCACGGCTCGCCACGCCGCGATCAAGGGCATCCACGATGCACGCGCCGCCGCGCGCCGCGAGGAGAAGCACGACGAGTAGCCGATTCGCGACCGTCTCGCAGTCATAGCCACATCGCGATAACAAAGCGGGGGCGGACGTTTCGACACGTCCGCCCCCGCTCATTTGTCAAGCGCTATTTCTACCGTTTCTACCCCGTCCCCAAATGGCAGGTGGCAGGGTTACTCGTCCTGCGGGTCCTCGTCGGAGCTTGGCGCAGGCTCGGGCTCAGGCACGGGCGCGGGCTCAGGCTCAGGCTCAGGCTCGGGCTCGGGCTCGGGCGCGGGCTCGGGCTCGGGCTCGGGCGCAGGCGCCGCAGCGGAATCGGATACGGGCGCTGCGTCGGTGCTAAAACCAGCCGGAGCAGACTTCTTCTCAAACGGCAGCACAAAGGTCAGGACGTCATCCTTATCCTCATCAGCCCATTCAGCTGCATAACGCGCTACCCAATAGCCAACGGCACGATGCTTGAGCATCTTGCCAAAGACCGTAAGGAATACCGTGACAAACGCCGTCAGCACCAAGAACAATACGAGCGTGATGCCACCGCCGGTAACAAGCGCCTCAATAGCCGAAGGACGGTAGTAGTAGTTATACATACCGACAGAGGCAATGGCGCCGAAGACGAGCGTCAGGATCCATGTGACAACGTTGGCGACCAGACCCGTCAAAAACTCGGGAAGGAACGAAGCGCAGAACAGCTTGGTCTTGTTGTGCTTAAACGCCGCCCAGACCTTGTCGAGCGAAAACGCGCTCTCGACACGACCGGTCACCGCAAAGTGCATCACGGCAATGTCGGCGAACATCTTAAAGAAGACCCCCAAGACCGCCGTGGCAATCATAGCCAGGACAAGCAGGCCAAGCGAGCCAAACAGCGCTGCCTCGAGTGCATAGGAGCCGTAATACGAATACGAGCCCGCGGCGCCAATTACCACGCTCTCCACCAGCGAAAGCACTACACCGATAACGGGAATGGCAGCGATAACCTCGAGCACGACCGAGATAACGCTCGAAAAGACTCCGAGGCCAAACGACGTGGAACGCATGAGTGGACGATCCATACCGCCATCAACCTTGAGCGACAGATCGCGACCCCACTCAATACCAAAGCCGGAACCACACACGCTCGCAATGCAAGCTGCCAAAAAGCCGATGGCAGCTGCAATGCCGCCAATAACGGGAATAAACAGCACGAGTACCGACACAACACAAATCAGCGCCGGTAAAAAGGCAATCTGGCACACGCGCTGCAGCACGCCCGGAGTCTTGGTCATATCCTCAAACGCCTGAGCCACACAGCCCTTGGACGCATTCGCCACGGGCGGTTGCGGAACAAACTGCTGGGGCTGACCCTGAGGGGCAGAGGCTGCGGCACCGGCATTGGGGGCACCACACGCACCACAGAACTTATCGTTGTCGCCCATGGGGGCACCACACTGCGAACAGAACATCGAGATCATCCCTTCGTATCTTGAGCGAATCATCTGGATCGCAAACGATGTCTTTAGCATCATTATCACCCAATGTGGGGACAAATACTCCAACATGACGCATTTGCAATGCGCAGGGCGCTATTCGATTGTTTGATGAGCTCGACCGCGTTAGTTCGTTCCGCGGAAACCCTTGCCGACGATCTCGGAGCTGTCGACAATCGTGATAAAGGCACCCGGATCGACTTCGCGCGCATAGCGGCGCAGTTGCACGGCCTCGCGACGGCTTAGCACGCTCATGATCACCGTCACGCACTTGCCCGAGAAAGCACCGTAGCCGCGGCTGATAGTCGCCGTACGGTTGAGATGCTTGACGATAAACTCCTCGACCTTAAGGGGCTCGGAACAAATGACCGTGCAGACTTTGCGCAGGTGAATGCTCTCGATGGCCTTGTCGACCACAAGCGTCTTGGCAAACAGGCCGAGCACGCAGTACAGACCGACGCGCGGACCGTACAAGAAGGCCGCGATGGTCACGATGCCGATATCGACCAACAGCAGCGCACGGCCGATCTCAAGCGTGGTGCGGCGTTTGAGAATCATGGCGAGGATGTCCGTGCCGCCCGTCGAGGCGCCAATATCAAAGACGATGGCGCTGCCGAGCGCCGGCAGAATCACGGCAAAGCACAGGTCGAGCCACATATCGCCCGTCATCGAGACATCGGTCGGAATAAAGAGCTCAAACAGCGAAACATAGGCGGACAGCGCAAACGAGGCGAAGACGCTCCACAGGATTGCCTTGCGCTCCAAAAAGATAAAGCCCAGAACGACCAGGACCGCATTGATAATCCACATAAAAACGCCGACGGGCAGGGTCGGGAACAGCGTGGACAGAATGACCGACACGCCCGAGGTGCCGCCAAAAGCAAAGTGATTAGGGGTTTTAAACGCAACGATGGCAAAGGCCGTGAGGATCCTGTCTCTTATACACATCTGACGCTGCCGACGACTCCTTACGTGTAGAT
>USHF01000133.1 GCA_900554465.1 uncultured Collinsella sp. | reverse complement strand
GGCTCGGAGATGTGTATAAGAGACAGTCACCGTCATCGCTACGGGCTTCTCCGACTCCAACGTCAACCGTCAGGATGAGCTCTTTGCTGCTCAGCAGTCTCAGAGCAAGGCCGCTGCCTCCGCTGAGCCGCAGCGCACCGCTCCGGCTGCCAGCCCGGCTCAGGCCGCTCCGACCCGCAACGTCGGTGGTACCGAGCTGCCCAACTTTGGCAACGACCAGTTCGAGCTTCCCGACTTCCTGAAGCGCGGTAGCTTCTAGTTCGTTTTTCTCAACGACCTGCACGGGGTGTCTCCATTTGGATGCACCCCGTTTTGTTTCTCGTTTGTAAACGAAAGCCTCCAATCTCCTTACGTTCCCTTTACGTTTGGTCCCTACCGCTGCGGGTATCCTTTTAAGGAAGTATGACAGCCGTATAAACGCGGACTGCGCGGCGACGCCGCGGTACTTGTGTTATTAGGAGGCTTTAGTATGGCAGCACGTGCGGACAACGTTTCGCGTGTCGACCATGATGGAGTTACGTTGGTGGAGGGCGCGACATCCGATGTCCGCTTTGCCTTTACCGAGCGCACCGGTGGCGTTTCTGAAGATGCGTACTCCTCGCTCAACCTGGGCTCGCATGTAGGCGATGACCCCTTTGCTGTTCAAGAAAATCGTCGTCGAGCGCTCGAAGCTATGGGCGCCACTGAGTGCGAGCATAATCTGCTCGTGCCCAATCAGGTACATGGTGACCATATCGTTACGGTGACTTCGAACGGCGCCGACGATCTTGAGGCTGTTCGCGAGCAGATTGCCGAGGGCTGCGATGCCATCGTCTGTACGGCCCATGACGTGCCCGTGCTGCTCTGCTTTGCCGACTGCGCTCCCGTGGTGCTGGTGGCCCCTGGCGGATTTGCCGTGGTGCACTCCGGTTGGAAGGGCACGATTGCACGTATTTCTGCCAAGGCGTGCCAGGCGCTTTGCGATGCTGCCGGCTGCGATGCGAGCGACGTTTCCGCCTATATCGGCCCCCATATCTTGGCTGACGAATATGAGGTATCCCAGGAACTCATGGATCGCTTTGCCGTCGAGTTCTCTTGCATCGATGCGAGTGCCTCTCGCATGCTCGATCTTTCCGCTGCCATTTGTGAGGCGCTGGTAGATGCCGGTGTGGACGCGGATAATATCGTGGATACCCAGCTTTCGACTGTGCGCCAGAACGACCGCTTTTATTCCTACCGTAACGAGGACGGCACCTGTGGGCGCCATGCTGCGATCGGCGTGATGCTATGAGAAAGATCGTATCGGTCCTGAGCGCCGCTGTGCTTACGCTTACGCTGTGCGCCTGTTCTTCGGGATCTTCTACCTCTTCCATTACCGTGGCCGGCTCCACGACCTGCCTTCCTATCGCCGAAAATGCGGCAGAGGGCTTTAAGGAGGAGACCGGCATCGACGTGCTCGTTTCCGGTTTGGGCTCTTCCGCTGGCATCGAAGCCGTCAGTGCTGGCACGGCCGATATCGCCAGCTCCTCCCGTGGACTCAATGCCGACGAACAGGATCTGGGCCTGACTCCCATCGTCATTGCCCACGACGGTATCGCGGTCATCGTGAACGACGATAACCCGGTCGATAACCTCTCGACCGAGCAGCTCCGCGATATCTATGCCGGCAAGATTACTAATTGGAAAGAGGTCGGTGGCGAGGACCTGAAGATTCAGGTCATCAACCGAGACGAGGCATCCGGCACGCGTGAAGCATTCCGCACCATCGTGATGGACGGCACCCCGTTCGATCGCCGCTCGGCCGTTCTTTCGGGCACGGGCCAGGTGCGCGACGTGGTATCTCGTTCGCACGGTGCCATTGGCTACATTTCGCTGGGCTTCGTCGATAGCCTCAACGCCAAGACCTCGGTCAAGGCCGTCTCGGTCAATCATGTTGAGGCGTCCGAGAAGACGGTCGCGAGCGGCGGCTATCCCATCTCACGCGACCTTTACTTCTTTGTGAAGGGTGCGCCTTCGCAGCAGGCGCAGGATTACATCGACTATGTGACGTCCGAAAAGATGGACAAGCAGATTCGCGAGGCGGGCTTTATCCCCGTCACCAACGACGAGAAGGGGAGTGAGTAGCATGGAAGCACAGGAAAACTCCCAGACTGAGCAGAATGGTCAGGCGCCCAAGAAGCGCGAGCTGGCGCTCGTATCGCGCAGCACCTATATCAAGGAGAAGGCGCTGCAGTGGATCTTCTTTGCCTGCGCGTTCTTGGCGGTTGTTACCGTCATCCTGATTTTTGTCTTTACCACGTACTCGGCGCTGCCCGTCTTTACCGACATCGGTCTGGCGGACTTCTTTAGCTTTACGTGGGCGCCCTCTGAGGGTCACTACGGCATCGTGTCGCTGCTTGCCGGCTCGGGTCTGGTGACCGTCGGCGCGCTCGCCATGGGTGTGCCCCTAGGCGTGGGCACGGCCGTGTATCTGGTCGAGATCGCCAGCAAGCGCGTGCGCAAGCTCATCAGCCCTGCCGTTGACCTGTTGGCCGGCATCCCTTCTATCATCTATGGCTTCTTTGGCATGATCATCATCCGCCCGTTTATCGCACAACTGACCGGCGGTCTTGGTTTTGGCGCGCTGACGGCGTGGTTCGTGCTCGCCATTATGATCGTGCCCACCATCACGACGCTTACCATCGATGCTCTCAATTCCATTCCCATGGGCATTCGCGAGGCATCGTATGCCATGGGCGCCACCAAGTGGCAGACTATCTATAAGGTCGTGTTACCTGCCGCCAAGCTGGGTATCGTGGATGCCATCGTGCTGGGTATGGGCCGTGCCATCGGCGAGACCATGGCCGTGCTCATGGTCGTGGGTAACGCCCCGGTTATTCCCGACAGCATTGCGAGCCCCATCTCGACGCTCACGAGCCAGATTGCGCTCGACATGAGCTATTCCTCGGGTCTGCATCGCTCGGCGCTGTTCGGCATGGGCGTGGTCCTGTTTATCATTTCCGCCACGCTGGTGGGCATCGTCCGCCTGGTTTCCAAGAAGAAGAGGGGGTAGGCTATGTCCGATTCCGTTGACACGACGGTCGATACGACCTCGTCGCGCGAGCGCATCAAGCGTGCCCTTTCCCACGGCAAGAAGGGCCGCATCAACAAGGACCTGTCCAACAAGATCATGCTTGGCGTGTTCCGTGCCGCGGCATACATCACCACGCTGGTGCTGGTCGCTATCATCGCCTACGTGGTCATCAACGGCCTGCCACACATCTCGCTCGACTTTATCTTCGGTTGGCCCCAGGGCGTCAACGCCGAGGGCGGAATTTGGCCCACGATCGTCTCGACCGTCTATGTGACGGCGCTCGCCATGCTTATCTGCACGCCGATTGCTGTGCTGGCAGCCGTCTATCTGGCCGAGTACGCCAAGCAGGGCAAGGTCGTCGAGCTCATTCGCTACGCTGCTGACGCTTTGGCCTCGGTGCCCTCCATCGTTATGGGCCTGTTTGGCTACGCCTTGTTTGTCGAGGCCATGGGCCTGGGCCTTTCGATGGTCTCGGCCGCTCTGGCGCTCGCGCTCTTGATGCTTCCCATCGTCATGCGCACCACCGAAGAGGCCATTCGCGCCGTTCCGCGCTATATCCGTTGGGGCGCATACGGCCTGGGCGCCACCAAGTGGCAGGTCGTCTCCAAGATCGTGCTTCCTTCTGCCTTTGGCCGCATTGCCACCGGCATTGTCCTTGCCATCGGCCGCGCCATCGGCGAGACCGCCGTGGTGCTCTACACCATGGGTCAGGCCATCAACCTGCCTATTTCGCCGCTCGATTCCGGTCGTCCCATGACCGTTCACCTTTATCTGCTTGCCAATGACGGCATCAACATGAACGCAGCCTACGGCACTGCGCTTTTGCTGATGGCGATTATTCTGGCCTTCAACCTGTTTGCGCGTTATCTGTCGCGCAAACGCCGCTAGTTAAGGAGTCCCATGTCCGTCTATCAGTCCGCTCCCACGCTGGAGCAAGCGGCCATCACGGCCAAGGATTTCAACTTTTGGTACGGTGACTTTCATGCGCTGACGGGGCTCGACCTCAACATCGCCAAAAACGCCATCACTTCGTTTATCGGTCCTTCGGGCTGCGGCAAATCGACGTTTTTGCGCTGCATCAACCGTATGAACGACCTTATCGAGGGTACCCGCGTCGAGGGCACCATGACGCTTGACGGCAACGATATCTATGCCGAGGGCGTCGACCCGGTCGACCTTCGCCGCCGCGTGGGCATGATTTTTCAGCAGCCCAACCCGTTTCCCAAATCCATCTACGAGAATGTCGCTTTTGGCCCTCGTCTGCAGGGCGTGACTAGCAAAAGCGACCTCGATGACATCGTGGAAGAATCGCTCAAGCGTGCCAACCTCTGGAAAGAGGTATCCAATCAGCTCAACAAGGATGGTTTGGCGCTCTCGGGCGGTCAGCAGCAGCGTCTGTGCATCGCGCGTGTGCTTGCGGTGCAGCCCGATGTCCTGCTGATGGACGAGCCCCTGTCTCTTATACACATCTCCGAGCCCACGAGACATGCGCAGA
>USHF01000132.1 GCA_900554465.1 uncultured Collinsella sp. | reverse complement strand
CATGATTGGTTGTTGAGCGTTGGTCAAAATGGTTGTTTTTACAGTAGCGCTAACACGACCTCGCGCGCTGCGTGTGGGCCGAGGCGGCGCCCTGGGTGGCGTCGGTGTCCGCCAGGGCCGGCGAGGTCTTCGAGCAGGCCGAGGACTCCGCGCTGGCGTTCACGGCCTTCCCCAGGGCGCACTGGGCCAAGCTCCGCACCAACAACGTCCAGGAGCGCGCCAACCGCGAGATCAAGCGCCGCTACAGGGTCGTGCAGTCCTTCCCCTCGAGGGAGTCGATGCTGCGCCTGACGTGCGCGAGCCTCATGGAGACCGAGGGGCAGTGGTCCCAGCAGCGCGTGTTCTCCGAGGCCTCGGCCGCCGAGGGCTTCGCCGAGCCCGCGGACAGGCCGGCCCCGACAGAGGGGAGGCGCCGCGCGCTCGGGCGGCGCGCCAGGGAGATAGTGGACGAGATAGTCGAGAGGCGCGGTCTCAAGAAGGAGTAACATCGGGACTTGCAGCGACGGACCTCGGGACGCTCTTACACCACGTCTGCGCGCGCCACCTCCGGAACCCGGTCCAAATTAAGTTATTGCGCTGTGTTAGGCCAAAACGTCCGACAGGGTCTCGATCAGGCTGTCCACGTCGGCTTCTTCGCAGACAAGTGGCGGCAGGAAACGCAGCGTATGCGCACCTGTAGCGTTGGTCACGGCACCGGCGGTCAGCGCGCGGGCAACAACATCATGCGCGTCGCCCGCGGCATCATCCAAATCACAGCCGAGCATCAAGCCGCGGCCACGTACCTCGGTCACGTGCGGCAGCTTGGCGAGCTTTGCCTCCATATAGGCGCCTACCTTGGCAGCGTGGTCGGCATAATCGCCGCGCACGAGTGCGGAGAGCGTCGCGGCACACGCCGCGATGGCCAAGCAGCTACCGCCAAAGGTCGAGCCGTGGTCGCCCGGCTTAAACACGTCGGCAATCTCCTTCTTTGCCACGACGGCACCCATGGGCACGCCATCAGCAATGCCCTTGGCAAGGCTCATGATGTCGGGCTCCACACCATAGGTTTGGAATGCAAACGGCTTGCCGGAGCGGAAGATGCCGCACTGGACCTCGTCGGCGATAAGCACGGCGCCCACTTCGTGTGCCAGGTCGCGCGCTGCCGCCATAAACTCCTCGGTCATGGGGTGCACACCGCTCTCGCCCTGAATCGGCTCGAGCATCACGGCACAAATTTCGCTCCCCAGCTGCTTAAAGATCGCACGCAGTTCATCGATATCGTTGGGCGTGCAGGCCACAAAGCCACCCGGCAGCGGGCGGAAGCTGTCCTGCAGCCAATCCTGCATGGTGGCGGCAATGGTCTCGAGCGTACGGCCGTGGAAGCCGCCGCGCATGCACACGATGGTGTTGCCGCCATTACCGGCACGCTTGGCGTACAGGCGCGCGAGCTTCATCGAGCCCTCGTTGGCCTCGGCGCCAGAGTTGGCAAAGAAGGTCTCCCAAACCTGCTCATCCGTAGCCGGGGCACCAAGAGCAGCTGCCGTGGTCTCATCGCCGGCGACAATGGCATCGGCAAGCACACGCGCACCATCTACGTCGTCGTTAGCGAGCTTGGACAGCAGCGCCGCGACCTGTCCGCGCTGCTCGATGTAGAAGTAATTGGAGACATGCATGAGCTTTTTGGTCTGTGCCTCGAGCGCCGAGAGCACAGCCGGGTCGCCATGACCTAGGCTGCACACGCCGATGCCGGCAAGAAAGTCGAGGTACTCACGGCCATCGTCGCCGGTGAGCTTCATGCCGTGACCCTCGACAAACTCGACCGGAGAGCGGCCAAAGGTATGCATAACGTAATGGGATTCAAGCGATTGCTGAGCAGCAAGTGACATGGGATACCTTTCGTTGGGCGCCAGACGGCGCGGGGCTATGGGTGCAGGAATGGGGCGGCTGCGGGTCAGCTAGACCGTCTGAAGCTTCTCGACCTCGTCAAGATTCTCGGTCAGACGCGCAGCAAACGTCGAAAGCGGATGCGGATGCGTATCGAACTCGTAAGCCGTCTTGGTGGAATGGATCACGGTGCCGACGCCGGCATCGGTCAGCAGCTCCAGCAGCAGCGAATGCGGCGTGGTGCCGTTGATGATGTGAGCGCGAAATACGCCGCCGGCAAGCGCATCGACGGCCGCACGCAGCTTGGGAATCATGCCCTTATCGACCTCGCCGCCGTAGAGCATTTCGTTAACCTCGTCGAGCGTTAGGTTGGAGATGAGTGAGTCTTTATCGCTAAAGTCCTTGTACAGGCCGTCGACGTCGGTCAAAAAGATCGCCTTATGCGCATGCAGCGCCGCCGCAACGGCACCGGCGGCGGTATCGGCGTTGATGTTGAAGAAACCGCCGTCCTCCCCCGCCGCGACGGTAGCGATGACGGGGATGTACTCGCTATCGAGCAGGCGCTCGATATAGTCGGTGTTGACGTGCGTCACTTTGCCCACGCGACCGAGCTCGGGGTCGAGCGGCTCGGCGATGAGCGTGCCGGCATCGCTGCCCGACACGCCCACGGCCAGGTTGCCGTGGTGGTTGATGGCAGCAACCAGCTCCTGGTTAACCTTGCCGCCCAGCACCTCGCGCACGATATCCATCGTCGCCGGCGTGGTCACGCGCTGGCCGTTCTTAAACTCGACGGGAATATCGTAATGGCTCAGCGCCTCGTTAATAGCCTTGCCGCCGCCGTGCACGATGACGGGGCGCATACCGATGATCTTGAGCAAAACGATGTCGCCCATCACGTCGCGGCGCAGCTGCTCGTCGACCATGGCGGCTCCGCCATATTTGATAACAACCGTCTTGCCGGTCAGGTTCTTAATCCACGGCAGCGCTTCGAACAGCAGCTGCGCGGTTGCTTCGTTGGATTCGCTCGAACGACAATCGCGTGCGAATTTCATAATCTGCCTCGTCTTTCATATCGTTATCGCGCCGTGCTCCGCTGTCCGCAATCGCGGCAAGATGCGCAGCGTGCCCGGAATCTAGGAACGGTAGTCGCCGTTGATGGAGATGTACTCATGCGTGAGGTCGCAGGTCCACACGGTCGTTGCCGCGTCGCCTGCGCCCAGGTCGGCCGAGATCACGATCTCGGGCGCCTCGAAACGTCGTAGAGCCTCGTCCTCGTCAAAGGGAACAGTCAGACCGTCGCGACAGACAGGCATGCCCATCATGTCGATGGAAACGTCTTCCTGATTAAACTTCACGCCGCACTTGCCAAGCGCCATAGCAACGCGGCCCCAGTTGCAGTCGTGGCCGGCGATGCAGGTCTTAACGAGCGGCGAGTTGGCAACGGCACGGGCGGCGATATCGGCCTCCTCGTCGTTCACGGCGCCGGTAACGTTGACTGTAACAAGCTTGGATGCGCCCTCACCATCGGCGGCAATATTGCGCGCCAGGCTCTCGCACACCTCGTGCACGGCAAATGCCAACTCGTCAAAAGCATCGGAGCCCTCGACGATAGGCTCGGCATCTGCGGCAGCGGCACCGGAGGCAAGCATGATGCAGGTGTCGTTGGTCGAGGTGTCGGAATCGACCGTTACCTTGTTAAAGGTCTGCTTGACGGTCGAGAGCAGCAGGGCATGAAGTGCCGCCGGCTCGACGGGGGCATCGGTGGTGATAGCTGCGATCATGGTGGCCATGTTGGGCATGATCATACCCGAGCCCTTGCACATTCCGCCTACCGTATAGACATTGCTCGCATGACCCGCAGCCTCACTGACGTAGGACACGGCGTACTCCTTGGAGTGCGTGTCGGTCGTCATGATGGCGCGAGCGGCATCGGCGCCACCGTGGGCGGAGAGCGCCTCGTAGGCAGCAGGAATGGCGGTCTCAAACGTGTCGATCGGCAGAATCTGGCCAATCACACCCGTGGAGGCAATCAGAATCTGCTGAGGCTCGCAGCCGATGACCTGCGATGCGATGCTGCACGTCTCGCGCGCGCATGCAAGGCCGGTCTCACCCGTGGCGGCGTTGGCATTGCCAGAGTTGACCGAAATGCCGGCGATGATACCGTACCCCTTGTCGGTACCGCCCAGGTTGGCACGGCTCACCTGCACGGGCGCCGCGCAAAAGCGATTGGTGGTAAACACGCCAGCACCGGGACAGGGTTTATCGGGCACGACGAGCGCGTAATCCAGACGCTCGGGGTTCTTGCGGAACCCAGCGTGGATGCCTGCAGCCTTAAAACCAGCCGCAGCCGTAACGCCACCCTCGACGGCGCGAATCTTGATATCAAACAGCTCGGTATTCATCGTCTTTATGACTCCTTATGTCAAACAAAAAACGGACATCGGTTGGTGCGCCATGCCAGTCGTGATCATGAGACCAGCTTAAGAGTGGCGCCCCATTCGATGCCCGACTACCAAATCGTTAACAATCGAATGTGCTACACCGGGCACGCCACTGTGGGCAAGCCTCGTCGCTCGTCAAAGCCAAAGACGATATTGGCGCACTGGACTGCTTGGCCCGCAGCGCCCTTGCACAAATTGTCGATAGCACCCGTCGCCACCAGCACGCCCGCGCGCTTGTTGAGCGCGAGGCCAATCTGGG
>USHF01000131.1 GCA_900554465.1 uncultured Collinsella sp. | reverse complement strand
ATGATTGGTTGTTGAGCGTTGGTCAAAATGGTTGTTTTTACAGTAGCGCTAACAGGCGTGCGCATAGCCGACAAGACGACGCTGAAGATGATGCGCGAGATGGGCATCAGCTGCGGGATCCGCCGCGAGACCGACTACCACAGGTACAACTCGTACAGGGGCAAGGTCGGAAAGACCTTCGAGAACGTCATCGGCAGGGACTTCGCCGCCGGCGGGCCGTGGGAGAAGATGGGCACCGACGTCACCGAGTTCAAGCAGCCCTGGGGCAAGGCCTACTTCGCGCCGGTCTACGACTTCGGCAGCAAGGAGATCGTCGCCTGGTCCACGTCGCTGCATCCCAACATGGCCCAGCAGCACGAGCTGCTCGACCAGCTCGTGTCCAAGATGCCCGAGGGCTCCAGGCCGGTCCTGCACTCGGACATGGGCTGGCAGTACCAGCAGGCCGGGTGGTGCAAGCGGCTGGAGGAGGCCGGCGTGGTGCAGAGCATGTCCCGGAAGGGCAACTGCATCGACAACGGCGCGACGGAGCAGGTGTTCGGCCATATGAAGGACGAGTTCTTTCGCGGAAGAAAATGGCCTTGCTTCGAAGACTTCAAGAGAGACCTGGACGAATACATCATCCATTGGAACACGAGAAGGAGGCAGGTTAAACTGAAGGGACTGACCCCGGAGGAATTCCGGAATCAGTCCCTATGTGCGGCGTAGGCCGCTTATTAGCCCGTCCAAGAATTGGGGCGCAGTTCACGAAGTGCGCAGCGGGGGTTCTTTCATGTCCGAGGACGCGCTGGGAAGTTACCCCATGCGGCCAGCGGACAACTATGTAGCCTTGGACTAGAACATGCCCAAGAAACCATGCACAAACAGCGCGGCCACAATAGCACCGACAAACGGCGCGATGCCAGGAACAAGCAGACCATACTTCCAGTTGTTGTCGGCCTTGTTCTTGATCGGCAGCACCTGATAGGCCATGCGAGGACCAAGGTCACGAGCCTGGTTCATGGCGAAGCCGGTGATGCCGCCCATGCCCATGCCAACGGCCCAAACGATCAGGCCGACGCAGATTGCGAGCATCAGAACGTTCTCGCCGGCGCGGCTAGCGGCAGCAAGGATGGCGCTGATGAACACGAAGGTGCAGATAGCCTCGCAGAAGAAGTTACGAGCATAGTTCGTGCCCTCGGTGGTGGGGTTGGTCGAGAAGATGTTGCGCTGGGCAATGGGGTCGACGACGTCCTCGGAAGCCTTGAACTCATCGGCATACATAAACCAAGCGATCACGGCACCCACAAAGCCGCCGAGCATATCGGCAAGCATGAAGGGGATGCAGTTGCCCCACGGCACCAGGCCGACGATGCACTGGGCAAGCACCATGGCGGGGTTCATGCACACAGCGCCACCAAAGACAAACAGGCAGACCGAGATGCCAAAGGACCAGGTGGTGATGGCAAACATATGGCCGGAGCCCTGATACTTGGTGCCCTTGAGCACGGTATCGCAGTGAACACCCACGCCAAAGACGATCATGAGGGCCGTTGCGCCGAATTCGCAGAGGAGTTTGGTAAGCATAAAACCTTATCTTTCTTGTCGGTTATAAACGATTCGTTTAAGCCGCGCACTAGTGCTGTGCGATAACAACACCCAGGCCATCGGGGATGACGGCGACCTTGGCATCGGCACCCTTCATCTCAAAGGCGAGCTTGAGCGCTTCCTCGATAGTGTTGACCGGCGTCATGTGCATATCCTTGAGCATCTGGTGATCGCACAGGTCGGTGACCATGATCACAGGGTGATGCGCCAGGATGCGGGCAAAGATCTGGCTCGTCCACTGATCGGGCAGGGTCTCGTCCTTAGGACGATCGATGCAGGCGCGCTCAAACTCTGCCGGATCGTTGTCGGCGATGTTGTGATAGAAGCCCTCGCCGCCGTGACCGTCGGCACAACCGGCGACGTCGATGATCACGCCGCCCTCGGGAAGCGTGGCCTCGGCAGCGCACATGCCCTTCACAGCCTGATAGATGTTCTGATCGAGGGGGTAGCCGCCGTTAGTGGTAATGGCGATCTCGCACTCGACGGGCTCAACGCCGGCAAGGCTCTTCACGAACTCGCAGCCAGCCTCGTGCGCCTTGTGGATGTCGCCGGCAAAGGAGCCAATGACCTCGTGCTTGCCGTTGAGCACCACGTTGAGCACAAAGGCAAGGTGAGCCATCTCGGCGGCGGCAAACATGTCCTCGCTCACGTGGTTGTGGCACAGGTTGCCGGCACGCGAGTGGGAATCGTTCACAAACTGACCGTTGTGGTTGTACATGATGGTCTTGTAGCTGGCGATGCCAGGCAGGACGGACTTGCGGCTACCAGAGAAACCGGCAAAGAAGTGCGGCTCAATAAAGCCCTCGGCGAGCAGCAGGTCGCAGTCGGCAGCGATTTTGTTGATGATGCACTCGCCACCAGAAGGCAGGGTGCCGATCTTTTTCATCATGCTGTCGTCGGTCGCGACATGCATGACGATCTCCTCGTTCGCAACAATCTCCTCGCCGTACTTGTTGACGAGCTCTTCGTGCGTCGACGGACGGTGCATGCCAGTTGCAACCAGAATACGAACGCGCGCCTCGGGCGCAGCGGCATGAATGTGATGCAGCAGAATGGGCATCGTCACACGCGAAGGAACGGGACGCGTATGGTCGGAGCTAATGATGACGATATCCTTCTTGCCAGCACAAAGCTCCTCGAGCGAAGGCGAGCCATAAGGGTTGACAAGTGACTCCTCTACCAGCTCTTCCTGAGATTTTGTAGTCTTAAACTCGTTTTGATGACCTTCCATCACACCCGCGAAGTTCTTATCCGCAAGCTCCAGATGCAACGTCTTGTGGTCAAACGGCAGTTCACATTTAAACAATGACGAGCGCCCTCTTCCTTTCAACTGACACACTAGATAAACCGTTGGAAGGATACGCCGCTCACCGAAAAACACCACCGTCCACCGACTCATTAACACAACGTTCATATTGACCCACAACAAAACAACCGCGATCCCAAACGGGACCGCGGCCGCTACAGTCATAAGTCGAGAAGCGCCACATGCATCTCAAACCCGATCGATAAGACGCGAGGCGCAAAGCGCACTTTAATCTCTTCAGCCCCAATCCCAGAAGACCGAGGACAAAGAGGCCCGACGGGTTTCCCTCTGAATGCATTCCGCAGCACGAAGCCCCTTCCAAACGCGCGAAGCGCACTATATTCCCTCAGCCAGTATTCCGCCGAAGACAGGACATCGCAGGGGCTGCCGTATGTTTACTTTCCGGCGCACTCCGCAGGACGCAAGAAGCCCTCGCCGCACGAAGTGCGCAGCGAGGGCTTCTTGCATGTCCGAGGACGCGCCGGAAAGTAAACATACGGCAGCCCCGGACAGCGACTACAGGGCTATCGATTACCCCGTGTTTTGCAAACCTGCCGAGACGCCGGTCACAGTCGAAAGAATCAGGCTCATGTACTCGGCCTTCTTCTCCTCCGCCATCTCGTCCTGGTTCATACGCACCTCGCGAAGGGCGCGAACCTGGGCGATGGATAGGGCGTCAACATAGGGGTTACGCACGCGGACGGCGCAGCCGAGCACGCGACGACGCTGCAGCGGCCACTCATCACCGACGATGGCAAGAACCCACTTACGCGTGAGCTGCATCTCGGTAAAGACCTTCTCGGACAGATCCTGGCGATCGCCCAGGTGCAGATACATCTTGGCGATGCGCTGGTCGGTCTTGGCGATCGACATCTCGATGTTGTCGATAAAGGTGCGGAAGAACGGCCACTCCTGGTAGGCAGCCTTGAGCTGGTCAAGGTCGCCCAGCTGCTCGCAGGCGGTGCCCAGGCCGTACCAAGCGGCCAGGTTAATGCGCGCCTGACTCCAGCTGAAGATCCACGGAATGGTACGCAGGTCGTCGAGCGACTTGGCGCCCAAGCCGCGCTTGGCGGGACGCGAGCCAATCGGCAGCAGACCGACCTCGGTCAGCGGCGTCACGGTCGAGAACCACGGTGTAAAGTCCTCGGTGTTCAGCAGGTCCAGATAGCGCTCGTGGCTTGCGGCGTTAAGCTTCTCGGCCATATCCCAGAACTTCTGCGTGGTCTCGGTGTTAGTCTTCTCGACACTCGGGGCCGACTGCAAAAGCGTTGCGGCGGCAACGGACTCAACATGGCGCTGAGCCAGCGTGCGGTTGCCGTAACGGGCAAAGATGACCTCGCCCTGCTCGGTGAGCTTAAAGAAGCAGTTGACCGAACCCTTGGGCTGCGCCAGCACGGCCTTGTTGGCCGGGCCGCCGCCACGGCCCACGGCACCGCCGCGACCGTGCATGAGCACCAGGTCGATATCGTTCTTCTCGGCCCACTTGGCAATGCGCTCCTGCGCGGAGTGCAGCGCGAGCATGGCCGTGGTAGGACCGGCATCCTTGGAGGAGTCGGAGTAGCCCAGCATGACCTCCATGCGGCGGTTGGTCTGGGCAAGGCGCTTCTGCACCACGGGCAGCGTGAGCTGTCTCTTATACACATCTCCGAGCCCACGAGACATGCGCAGATCTCGT
>USHF01000130.1 GCA_900554465.1 uncultured Collinsella sp. | reverse complement strand
GGAGTCGTCGGCAGCGTCAGATGTGTATAAGAGACAGCGCCAGGCACACGATCCAAGTGCTCGCAAAGGAGCCCGTGGCGTCGAACAGCACGCCCGAGACAATGGCGCCCACGGTGCCGCCGACCATCTCGAGCGAGGTGATGGCGCCCGTGACCTTGCCGAGGTCGGCCATGCCAAACTGCTTGGACGCGGCGATGGTAGGCGTGATGGTGCCCATACACGTTCCGATACCAAAGCTCACAGCGGCGACAATAGGACCGAGGTCCGTCGTCGGGAAGCACAGCGCCACGCAGGCGATAATGCACGCAACGGAGCCAAGGATATTGCCAAAGCGCAGGCCAAAGCGGTCATAAATCGCACCGAGCGAATTCTTGGCGATAACGACGGTGACCATATAGGCCGAAAGCACAGTGCCCGCCCACATGGGATCGTGGCCGCCCGTGACAATCTTGGCACCGTTGACAGTAACGCTCGTCATGTTGGTGACCTGATTGGGCAAGATGGCGCCGTTAACGAGACCCATAAAGAGGAAGGCGACGACAAGCAGCCAAAACGCCGGGCTCTTCTTGATGCGAGACCAGCCGACGCTAACCTCGGGCGCCGTGTGCTCGTCCTTGTCGCCAGCCGTCGAGACGGACGGATCGCCCGGGTTCTCGCCGAGCGGCTTAAGGCCGATCTCGGAAGGCTTAGTGCGGAAGGAGTAGGCCGTGATGGGCAGTGCCGCCACCATGCAGACGGCAGCGAGTACCAGGAACGCAGAGCGCCAGCCCACACTCACGATAAGCGAGCTCACGATGGGAGGCAGAATAGCGCCGCCAAAGCCCGAGCCCGAAAGTGCGATGGAGATGGCAAGGCCTCGCTTGGCGGTAAACCAGTTGGCGGTCACTAGGCTGATGAGCAGGCGGGTCGAGGCCACAGCGAAGCAGCCCGAAACGGCAAAGAGCACGTAGACCTGCCACAGCTCACCGACAAAGCTCATGCTGGCAAGAACGGCAGAGGTAGCGATAACGGTTAGGGAACCCAAAACGCGACCGCTTACTTTATCGGCAACATGGCCAATGACAAGCGATCCGATAACGCTCACCACGGTAGAGATCGCATTGGAGATGTTGTACTGCGCAAGAGATATTCCCAAGTCGCTGACGATGAGCGGCTGGAACAGGCTCATGCAGTTGACGAAAATCGTGTAGCACGTGGCCATGATCACGAAGCCGGAGGCCACCACGAGCCAGCCGGGGAAGAACTTGCGCTGCTGGGGCATACTGCTCCTTATTTAACAAACGAATAGCCTGCGCCGGGCGCCGGTAGTGCCCAAGATTGCCTTGAAAGACAAGGGCATAGGCCTTATGGCCATGCCCGCAGGCTTGAAAGGCAAGGTTGGGTGCTACCGGTGGTCGGCGATATAGCCCAAAGCGACGGCGGTATAAGCCGCAGCACCGAGCGGCAGCTCGGCATCGTTAAAACGTGCCTTGGGATGGTGCTGGGCAAAGTGTTCGTCCGTGTCGGTTACGGCCGCGCCCACGGTAAAGTACGCACTCGGAATCTCGCTCGAGATAAGCGCGAAGTCCTCACTCGCCATGGCATGGAAAAGCGGCAAGAAAGCCGCCTTGGGCAGCACTGCGCCCACATAACCAAGCGACGCCTGAGTCATATCGCTGTCGAGTACAAGCGGCGGAACATCCGAAAGCGTCTCGATGGTCGCCGGCGTACGATAGGTCGTAGCAACGCCGTTAACGACCTCCGCGATGCGGGTCTTGAGGTGCTCCATGAGCTCAACATCGAAGCCGCGCAGCGTTCCCTCGAGCACGCAGGTGTCGGGGATGACGTTGGCCGCCAAGCCGCCAGCAAACTTACCAACGGTAAGTGCGACTTCCTTGGCCGCCGGCACCTCGCGGGCGATAAGCTCCTGGAGCGCCAGGTGCACATGGACGCCGGCCGCGATGGGGTCGATGCAGATCTCGGGGCTCGAGCCATGGCCGCCCTTGCCCTGAAGCGTGATGCGAAAACCGTACACGCCCGAGAGCGCCGGGCTGCCGTAGAGCACCAGGCCAAGCGGCGATTGGCTGTTAACGTGCATGGCGAAGGCGGCCTGGGGACGCGGGTTCTGCAGCAGACCGTCGGCGATGGCGGCGCGGGCACCCTCAAAGGTTTCCTCGCCCGGTTGGAACAGCAACTTAATCGTGGCGTTGGCGTCGACAAGCTCGGACTCGCGGGCCTTGAGCAGGCGCGCCGCACCAAGCAGCGCCGTCGCGTGCATATCGTGTCCGCATGCGTGCATGCAGCCGTTCGTAGAGGCGAAAGGCTCGCCTGACTCTTCAGCAACAGGCAGGGCATCCATGTCGCCACGGAGCATGATGACCGTACCGGCCTGTTTGTCCGTGCACGTACCGTTACCCCGAGCAGCAGCTGCCGCGCCGGCACCGATTAGGCCAACGACACAGGAGCCGTCAACAAGCACGGCATAGGGAATATCCATCTCGTCCAGACGCGCCTGGATAAAGGCGGACGTCTGTGGAAGGTTGTTACCGAGCTCAGGCGTTTGATGGAGATCATGGCGCCATGCGGCAAGCTCGTTGGCAAACGCCTGAGCTTCTGCAACAAGACCGTCACCGATAGCGGCCTGCGCCGCCGCGGTGGCCTTGGGCGCTGGTTGCGGTTGAAGATCGGACTGAGCTGGTGCCATAAATGCCCTCCAGTAACGTTTTTGCAGTAAGCACTTTGATAGCGTAAAGCGCAAGGTACAACTTTAAGGGCGAGGCATAAAAAATGCCGCCCCAGGAGGGCGGCGCAACAAGTTGTTTACAATTGCGGGCGCAGCTTTCGACGCAAAAAATCGAAGTGAGTCTCGCTCAAGATAATCGACAGGAAGATAAGCACGAAGCCGGCGAGCAGGCGCGAGGTGAGCGCCTCCCCCATCAGCAGCACCGAAAACAACACGCCCGAAGGCGACTCCATCGAAAGGAGCAGTGAGCCCGTCGAGGCCGGGACATGCGCCAGGCCGACGTTTTGGATGAGCAGAGCCACGCATGTGCAGCCCACCGAGAGAAACGCCATCACACAGATAAAATTCGGCGTCCACACGGACAGAGGCGCCTGGGTCTCGAATAGCAGCGACGAGACCAGGCTTAGGATGCCATTGCCCACAAACATCCAAAACGTGATGACGTTGATGTCCATCTTTCGGCCGTACTTGGCCGTCACCGACATCTGAATGGCAAAGAAAACCGCACCGCCCAGCGTGATGGCATCACCGATGTTGAACTCGACGCTATCGAGCGCCACCAGGCCAATGCCCGCCAGACAGAGCAATGCGGCGCCCAAGTTGTAACGAGTGAGCTTTTCGCCGCTTAGGAAATAGCTCGCGAACGGGACCAGAATGCAATAGGTGCCCGTCAAAAAAGCGTTCTTACCCGCCGTGGTCTGAGCCAGACCGACCGTCTGCAAGGCATAGGCTGCCCACATGAGTGCGCCCATGCTCAGACCAACAATCAGATTGCGAGCGTTAAGGTGGGCGGCGATGCGCTTGCGAAAGATAACAAGCATGACCAGCGCTGCGGGAAGAAAACGAATATAGAGCAGTTCGAACACCGGAATGGTGTCGAGCGCGTCCTTCATAGTGGTAAAGGAGTAACCCCAGATAATCGCCACCGAAAGCAGTAGGACTTTCCAGAACAACGGCGAACGAGCACCGGCACCACGGGAGGTGCCGCCCGCGCCCAGGTCCTCGCGAGCAACAGGGCTATCGGGCATGTTTTCAATTTCGTTGGCAGCGTATTGGGCCATGGAACATCCTCACACTCAAACTGGGCGTGGTGTCCGCACGCGTATGGCTGCGTGCCGCCTCATGGTCAAATAAAAACGGGACGCGCCGGACCCCCGGCACGCCCCGCTACTGTAGCAACAACCAGCGTTGCACCGCAATCCAGCCCACTAAAGCGTCAGCAAAGTGAACCTCGATGTTTTGTCAATGTCACGCTGTTGCACTAAATAAGCTTCGTGCTTTCAAGCTTTTCGATGATCCAGTCGTTGGCTTTGATGACCGGACGGCGGAAGACGACGCCCAGTGCCAGCGACGGAATCAGATAGCTCGCCAGAATGCCTAGCTCAATCCAGTACTCCATATGGTAGGCACCGGCCATGGCGGCATGCATGGCGTTGATACCGTGAGTAAACGGCAGGAACGGGTAGATCGCCTGGAACACAGGGCCGGTCATCTCGATGGGGAACGTACCGCCCGAACCGCCGACCTGCATAACCAACAGCACGACGGCGAGCGCCTTACCGATATCGCCAAACGACACGGTGAGCGTGTAGACGATATTGGAGAACACGAGACTCGCGACCCAGCCGGCAAGTACAAACTGCAGCGGGTTGTCGCATTGGATGCCAAAGAACAGGATGTCACCCGCGCACACGAGTGTCGCCTGCAGCAGGGCCAGACCTCCAAAGAACAGGTAACGGCCCAGGTAGATCTCGTGCAGGCGCACGGGGATCAGCTCGTTGATGAGCTCATCGTCAACCTGTCTCTTATACACATCTGACGCTGCCGACGACTCCTTACGTGTA
>USHF01000129.1 GCA_900554465.1 uncultured Collinsella sp. | reverse complement strand
GGAGATGTGTATAAGAGACAGGCTTGTAGCTGGTCTCGTGCTCCTCGTCAATGACGATGAGGCCCAGGTCGCCAAGCGGGCAAAAGAGCGCCGAACGTGCGCCGACGACCACGCGGGCCGCACCGCTGGCAACCATATCCCACTGGTCCAGGCGCTCGCCGGCCGAAAGCCGCGAATGGAACACGGCGACCGTCTCGCCAAAGCGCGAACGGAAGCGGCCGACGGTCTGGGCCGTCAGCGAAATCTCGGGCACCAGCACGCAGGCCGAGCGACCGGCTGCGAGCACGCGCTCGATGGCGGAGAGGTAAACCTCGGTTTTGCCGGAGCCGGTGACGCCGTCGACCAGCACCACGTCGCCATGAGCGTCCAGACGGGCGCGCTCAATCTGCGCGAGTGCCTGTTGCTGGCCACTGGTAAGGGAGACCGGCGCTTTGCCGCTTGCCGAGGACAGCGTGCTCTGCTCGCCGCAGCCACGCCAGGCGCGGCGCTCTTCCACCACCACAACGCCGCGTTTTTCGAGCGCCTTGATGGTCGCCGACATGCTGTTATAGAGAAGGTTGAGGTCGCGCGTCGTGACCGGTCCGCACTGGAGCGCCTCGATGAGTTGGCGCTGGCGGACCGCGGTCTTGGGCGGCGTATAGTCGAAGCCCTCGGGCGTGAGCATGACCCAGCGGTTTTGGATGGGTTTGACGGCTGGACGTTCAACCGTCCACACGCCGTCGTCGCCCTTGACCACACGCGGGCTGCCGCCCGGTGGCAAAAACAGGCGCAGGCACTCGGAAAGCGTCGCGACATACTCGCGGCTCATCCAGCGCGCAATGCGTGCAGCCTCGGCGGTAAAGAGCGGTTTGCTGAGGATAGCCTCGACGGCTTTAATGCGCGCGGGGTCGAGGGCGTTGTTACCCTGCAGGTCGCCCAGCTCAGGCGCAATGTCGACGACATAGCCCGCGGCGGCACGGTTACCAAAGTGGACCAGGACCGTGGATCCGATCTGCGCCTCGCTGGCAAGGGACTGGGGAATGCAGTAGGCGAATGGCTCGAACAGCGCTCGGGTAGGAATGTCGAGAACCACGCTCGCGTAGGCAGCGATGGGCTCAGGTGCAGGCTTAGGCTGAGCCGAGGCAGCGGCAGGCATGAGCTTCACCAGAGCCTCCTCCGGTTCCGGCGAACCAAACAGCGACAGTTGTTGAGCCATACACCACCTCTAACGAACAGACCTGAAAGGGGTGGGACAAAATAATCAGTAGAGTTTGTCCCATGGCCGATACGAGTGTCGAGCTTGTTGCGTCGATCGAACATGGGACAAACACTACTGATTATTTTGTCCCAGCAACCCACTCATCGGTACAGAAACAAGAGCCCCGCTCGGGTGAACGGGGCTCGGATACATGCATTTGCGCGTCTACTACAGCGCCATCGTGCGAGCGCGGTCGATACGCGCCAGGCAGTCGTCGCGGCCGACGAGCGCCATGGTCTCGCCCAGCGGAGGGCTCACCATGTTGCCGCAGACGGCGACGCGCACGGCCTGGAACACCACGCGCTTCTTGAGGTCCATCTGCTCGGGCAGCGGCTCAAGCGCGGCATCGATGGCCTCGGCAGTCCACTTGTCCACGCCCTCGAGCGCAGCCTTGGCGGCATCCAGAATGGCGCCCATGCCTTCCTTAGCCAGGCCCTTGTTAACGGATTTCTCGTCATACTCGAGCGTCTCGGCCGTAGCAAAGATGGGAGCGGCGACGGTCACGGCGTCGGCCGGCATCTTGGTGCGCGGCTTGACGATGGCGGCAAGCGCATCAATCCAGTCCTCGCCGTACTCGACGTTGCCCTCGATGAGACCTGCCTCGTGCAGTTCGGGGACCATGATTTCATCGGCAAACTGCGCGTCGGACATGCCGTTGATGTACTCGGCATTGACCCAATCGAGCTTCTTGGGATCGAAGGTCGCCGGGTTCTTGGAGATGCGGTCGAGCGAGAACTTGCTGGCTAGGACATCGCGCGGGATGATCGTGGTCTCGCCGTCGAGCGACCAGCCGAGCAGCGCCAGGTAGTTGACGAAGGCGTCGGAAAGGTAACCGGCGTCGCGGTACTCCTCCACCGAAGTTGCGCCGTGGCGCTTGGAGAGCTTCTTACCGTCGGCGCCCAGGATCATGGAGATGTGGGCGAACGTGGGCACGGGCGCGCCGAGGGCCTCGTAGACCATGACCTGGCGCGGGGTGTTGGACAGGTGGTCGTCGCCGCGGATGACATGGGTGATCTTCATCATGGCGTCGTCGACGACGGTCGCGAAGTTGTACGTGGGCGTGCCATCGGAGCGGAAGATGACAAAGTCGTCGAGCTCCTTGGCGTCGAAGGTCACCTCACCGTGAACGGCGTCGTGGATGACGACGTCGCCGCGGTCCTCGGGCACCTTGATGCGCAGGACGTAGGACTCGCCGGCCTCGATGCGGCGGCGGGCCTCCTCGGGATCAAGATCGCGGCAACGACGCTGATAGCCCTGGAAGGGGTCCTTGCGCTCCTGCGCGGCCTTGCGGTCGGCGTCGAGCTGCTCCTTGGTGCAGAAGCAGGGATAGGCCTTGCCCTCGTCCCAAAGTTTCTGGGCGGCCTGCTTGTACAGGTCCAGGCGCTCGGTCTGGGCGTAGGGGCCAAAGTCGCCGCCTACCTCGGGACCCTCGTCCCAGTCCAGGCCAAGCCAACGCATGGCGCGCAGAATGATCTGCGTGTTCTCGTCGGTGGAACGGGTGGGGTCGGTGTCGTCGATGCGCAGGATGAACGTGCCGCCGTTTGCGCGGGCAAAAGCCCAGTTATAGATAGCGGTGCGGGCGCCGCCGATGTGCAGCTTGCCCGTCGGTGAGGGTGCAAAGCGGACGCGAACGTCTGATGCCATGGAAATCTCCTCGATTGCAGGATGGATGTCTATCCGCACCAGTATAAAGCATCAACGCAACCTCCGCACAAAGGGCACCGACCCACTCATTGGGGACAGACTTAAATGACCAGCCAATAAGCACCCGGCTACTCATTTAAGTCTGTCCCCAATGAGTACCAATGAGTAGGTGCGGAAAGGGTGTGAATATTCGATTAACGCGATATCATGTGCCCTTGCATACAGAGCCCGGCGGAATGGTAACGGTCGCCGGGACACGTTTTTGAAAGGACAATCATGTCAGAAGAGCTTCGTTCCATCCCACCCCAACACGGATCGTTTGTGTTTACGTCGGAATCGGTGACCGAGGGTCATCCCGATAAGATCGCTGACCAGATCAGCGACGCCGTACTCGACGCAATCCTCGCCAAAGAAATAGAGCTCCAGGAGCAGGGCTATATTGCGCCCAACGGCGTGCCCGCCAACGTGGAGAACGTCCGCTGCGCCTGCGAGACCCTCGTGACCACCGGCACCGTCATCGTTGCCGGCGAGATCCGTACCCAGGCCTACGTCGACGTGCAGGAAATCGCCCGCGGCGTCATCCGCCGCATCGGCTACAACCGTGCCAAGTTCGGTTTTGACTGCGATACCTGCGGCGTCATGAGCCTTATTCACGAGCAGTCACCCGACATCGCCCAGGGCGTCGACGAGTCGTTTGAGACGCAGACCGGCGCTACCAGCGACCCGATCGACTTGATCGGCGCCGGCGACCAGGGCATGATGTTCGGTTATGCCTCCAACGAAACCAAGACCCTCATGCCCATGCCGCACTACCTGGCGAGCCGCCTGGCCGAGCGCCTGGCAGCCGTGCGCCACGACGGCACCCTCGCCTACCTGCGCCCCGACGGCAAAACCCAGGTCACCGTGCGCTACGAAGATGGCAAGCCCGTCGAGGTCACGACCATCGTCATCTCCACGCAGCATGCCGCCGAAATCGAGGACATGGGCAAGATCAAGGCCGATCTGATCGAGCACGTTATCACTCCGGTTATGGCCGCCGAGAACATGCCGTGGGACAACGCGGACATCTATGTGAACCCCACCGGTCGCTTTGTCGTAGGCGGCCCCATGGGCGACACGGGCCTGACCGGCCGCAAGATCATCGTCGACACCTATGGCGGCTACGGCCGTCACGGCGGCGGCGCCTTTAGCGGCAAGGACTGCACCAAGGTTGACCGCTCCGCCGCGTATGCCGCGCGCTGGGTCGCCAAGAACGTGGTCGCCGCCGGTCTGGCCGACCGATGCGAAGTCGAGCTTGCCTACGCCATCGGCGTTTCCAAGCCCCTCTCAATCATGGTCGACACCTTCGGTACCGCGCATGTTGCCGAGGACAAGATCGTCGAGGCAGTTGAGAAAACCTTCGACCTGCGCCCGGGCGCCATCATCCGCGACCTAGACCTGCGTCGCCCCATCTACGAAAAGACGGCAGCCTACGGTCACTTCGGCCGAGAAGACGCCGACTTCACCTGGGAGAAAACCGATCGAGTCGAAGAACTCAAAGCAGCCTGCGGCCTATAAATAGGTTCACAGAGCCCAGAAAGCAAAGCATTAGAACCAAAAGAAGTACCGGCCCCAACCGGTACTTCTTTTTATTTACACGGTGGTGTGACTGTCTCTTATACACATCTCCGAGCCCACGAGACATGCGCAGATCTCGTA
>USHF01000128.1 GCA_900554465.1 uncultured Collinsella sp. | reverse complement strand
ACACGTAAGGAGTCGTCGGCAGCGTCAGATGTGTATAAGAGACAGTCTATATGCTTCGTTCCGACATCCTTCGATTTATTCTGTAGGGGAGTGTTTGGATTGTCTTTATCCCATCCTTTGCCTCGCGAGCTGACGCGCCCCGTGCATGTGGGCGGCGTGCAGATCGGTGGCGGCGCGCCGGTGGTGGTCCAATCTATGACCTGCACCGATACCGCTGATGCCCAGGCAACGCTTGCGCAAGTGTGCGCGTTGGCGCAGGCTGGCTGCGATATCGTGCGCGTGAGCGTGCCCTCCGAGGCCGCGCTTGAGGGCTTCCGCACCATCTGTGCCGAGTCTCCGGTGCCGATTGTCGCCGATATCCACTTTAACCATAAGCTCGCCATTGGTGCCGTTGAGGCCGGTGCCGCCAAGCTGCGCATCAATCCCGGCAATATCGGCGATTGGGCCAAGGTTGACGCGGTGATCGATGCTGCGGGTGCCGCGGGCTGTGCGATTCGCATTGGCGTGAACGCGGGCTCGCTTGAGCAAGATATTGCCGAGCGCGACGACCTCACGCAGTCCGAAAAGCTCGTGATGTCGAGCGAGCGCTTCGTCAAGCACTTTGAGGATCGCGGCTTTACGAACATTGTGCTTTCGGCCAAGGCCCATTGCGTGCAAACGACGCTCGATACCTATCGAGCCCTGTCACGTGAGATTCCCCACGTTCCGCTTCACCTGGGCGTGACGGAGGCGGGGACCAAGCTTCAGGGCACCATCAAGAGCTCTGTAGGCTTGGGTATCTTGCTTTCCGAAGGCATCGGCGACACCATGCGTGTGTCGCTCACGGCCGATCCGGTTGAGGAGCCGCCGGTCGCCTGGGGAATTCTACAGTCGCTGGGCCTGCGTCGCCGTGGTCCCGAGATTGTCTCGTGCCCCACGTGCGCCCGCTGCCAGGTTAACCTCATTCCCATCGCCGAGGAGGTCACCGAGCGGCTTAAGAACTATTCCGCGCCGCTTTCGATTGCCGTCATGGGATGTGCCGTTAATGGCCCCGGCGAGGCTTCTGATGCCGACCTGGGCGTTGCTTGCGGACGTGGTCAGGCCTTGCTCTTTTCGCATGGCCAGATCATTGGTAAAGTAGCTGAGGACCAAATTGTCGACGCGCTTATGGCAGAGGTCGACAAGCTTATTGAGGAGAAATAAATGACCCGAGCAATGTATATGTCTAAGCTCTATGCGCCGACGCTTAAAGAGGATCCGGCGGACGCTGAGCTCGCCAGCCACCGCCTGCTGCTCCGTGCCGGCATGATCCGCAAGGAGGCCGCCGGTCTGTATTCCTACCTGCCGCTCGCATGGCGCTCGATTCGCAAGATTGAGAACATCGTGCGCGACGAGATGGACGCCGCCGGCGCCCAGGAGCTTATGATGCCTATCATGGTCGATGCCGAGTTGTGGCGTGAGTCCGGCCGTATCGATGCCTATGGCAAGGAGCTTGTGCGCTTTGACGACCGTCATGGTCGCGAGTTCGTGCTGGGCCCCACGCATGAGGAGACCGTGACTGCTCTGGTGCGCAATGAGCTGCGTTCCTACAAGCAGCTGCCGGTGAATCTCTATCACATCCAGGACAAGTTCCGCGACGAGTTCCGTCCCCGCTTTGGCCTGATGCGCGGTCGCGAGTTCATCATGAAGGACGCCTACAGCTTCTCCGCCACGCAGGAGAGCCTGCAGGAGGAGTACGACAAGATGAAGCAGGCTTACGCCAATATCTGCGAGCGCTGCTATATCAAGGCCCTGCCCGTTGTCGCCGATTCCGGCGAGATCGGTGGCGATACCTCCGTCGAGTACATGGCTTTGGCCGACGCCGGCGAGGCTTCTCTCGTCTATTGCGATGACTGCGGTTTTGCCGCCGATGATGAGGCTGCAAGCACCAAGGTCGTCGTGACTGAGGGTCCCGGTGACGGTACGCTTACCAAGGTTGAGACTCCGGGCATGGGCACCATTGAGGCTGTTGCTAAGTTCTTTGGGTTCCCCGAGAACGGCACGCGCAAGTCCCTGGCGCTCATCGATGCCGGGGGCAAGCCCGTCGTGGCCATTGTTCCGGGCGACCACGAGCTCAACGACTGCAAGGCCGAGCATGTCTTTGGCAAGGGCTATCGCATGATGACCGACGAGGAGCTCCAGACCTACGGTCTGCACAAGGGCTTTATCGGACCGGTTAACTTGCCCGAGGGCATCCGTCTGGTGTGCGACGAGAGCCTGCGCGAGTCCAAGCAGTGGGCCTGCGGTGCCAACGAGGTCGATTATCACTTTACCGGTGCCTGCCCCGAGCGCGACTTTACCGTCGATGAGTGGGCAGATCTGGTCACCGTCGTTGCCGGCGATCCCTGCCCGCACTGCGGCAAGCCGCTCTCTGCTGCCCGCGGCATCGAGGTCTCTCAGGTGTTCCAGCTGGGCACCAAGTACTCCGAGGCCATGGGTGCCACCTTTATGGACGAGGACGGCAAGGAGAAGCCGCTCATCATGGGTTGCTACGGCGTTGGTGTGTCCCGCTCGCTTGCTGCCGTCGTGGAGCAGCACAACGACGAACACGGCATCGTCTGGCCGGTCTCCGTTGCTCCGTACGAGGTCGCAGTGATTCCGCTCGATCCTATGAAGGAGGAGTGCGCTACCGTTTGCGATCAAATCGTCGAGGGCCTGTGCGCCGAGGGTATCGAGGTCGTCGTTGACGACCGCGATGAGCGTCCCGGCTTTAAGTTTGCCGATAACGACCTTATGGGCTTCCCGTATCAGGTAGTTCTGGGCAAGCGCGGTCTTAAGAATGGCACCGTTGAGCTCAAGGACCGTGCCACGGGCGATCGCGAGGACGTGGCGATTGACGAGATCGTCGCCAAGGTTGCCGAGCTGGTGAAGGCTGCCCGCCGTTAATCGGCGATTTCGCATGTAGTTCGAAATACGGGACGGCCCCGCATTTCTCCAGATCGGGGAGATGTGGGGCCGTCCTTTTATCTTGTGGCATCCTCGATATCTAAAAGGAAAACCCCACAGCCCTAATGAACTGTGGGGTTTCCTTTGTGCCTCCGATGCGAAATAAATCGCTCAGATATTACTGATAATCGACGACGTCGATCCAGTTCTTCAGGAACTCATCGTTCACGTTGCGCTTACGAGCGAGCTCGGAAGCGGCGACGATGCTCGTCCACTGACGCACGACCTGCATGGGCATGTCGGCGCGGTCGCAGTAGAGCTCCAGGTAGGCCTCGGCCTGGTCCTTGCTGTTGAGGGCGAAGAGCAGGTAGGTGGTGGCAACGTCGGCAGCAGGGGAGCCCTGGGTGGCGTGTGCCCAGTCGCACACATAGAGCTGGCCGTCGTCGCCGACGATGACGTTAGAGGGGTTGAAGTCGCCGTGGCAGACCTTGAACTCCTTGGTCATGCCGTCCAGACGCTCCTGAAGGTTGTAGCGCGTGGTGGCATTGAGCTGATCGAGGCTGTCGATCATGCGGGCGAACTTGTCGCGCTGACGGTTGAGCAGCGGGGAGGTGTAGCCGTGGATCTCGATCTGGAGGTCGACGAACATCTCGAGGTACTCACCAAAGCGCTGGGGCTCGGCAGTCATCTTCTCGGCAAGGGTGGTGCCCGGAACCTTCTCGGTCACGAGCGCCCAGCCGTTGGCGTTCTCGAGCTGGGAAACCTCGAGAGCCTTGGGGCTGCGGATGCCGCACTCATTGATGCGTGCAAGATTCAAAGCCTCGTTGAACACGTCGGAGACAGGCTTGGTCTCGTTAAAGACCTTGACGATCTTGTCGCCCAGGTCGTAAACGACCTTGTTGCCACGGCGGACGAGCTCGGTCTTGGAATCGGGTAGCAGCATGGTTGCATCCTTTCAACGATGCGATAGAAGCGACGGCGGGGGGGTGTGAAACACCCGTGCACCCCCGCCGTTAAAAACCGTGCTAAAACTAGCAGACGGCGTAGTCCTGAGGCTCGCGGCCGTAGTAGGCGTCCAGGTAGAGCTCCTTGATCTCGCTCATGAGCGGGTAGCGCGGGTTAGCGCCGGTGCACTGGTCGTTGAATGCCTGCTCGGTCATCTCGTCGAGGGTGTCGAGGAAGTACTGCTCGTCAACACCGTAGTCGGCGATGGTCTTCTTGACGCCGATGAAGTCCTTGAGCTCCTCGAGCTTCGTGATGAAGTTCTCGAAGACCTCCTTGTCGTCCTTGCCCTCGATGCCGCAGTACTTGGCCATCTCGGCGTAGTTGTGCAGCGCGTTGGGATAAGGATACTGGGAGAAGGTACCCATCTTGACGGGAGCCTCGGCGGCGTTGTAGCGCATGACGCGGGTCAGGATGACGGCGTTGGCGATGCCGTGGGGCAGGTGATGGAAGGCGCCGAGCTTGTGGGCCATGGAGTGGTTGAGGCCCAGGAAGGCGTTGGCGAAGGCCATACCGGCCATGCAGGAGGCGTTGTGCATCTCCTCGCGGGCATGCGGGTCCTTGGCGCCGTTCGTGAAGCTGGAGGGCAGGTTCTCAAAGACGAGCTTAGCAGCGCGCTCGGAGAGGCCCTTGGTGTCTGTCTCTTATACACATCTCCGAGCCCACGAGACATGCGCAGATCTCG
>USHF01000127.1 GCA_900554465.1 uncultured Collinsella sp. | reverse complement strand
CGAGATCTGCGCATGTCTCGTGGGCTCGGAGATGTGTATAAGAGACAGCACTTAAGCCGCGCCGCATCACCTATATCAGCTGCAACCCCGTCACCCAAGAGCGCGACCTACACCAGCTCCTCGACGGAGGTTATCGCCTGCTCAAGATCACGCCGGTCGACATGTTCCCTCATACCGACCACACCGAGACCGTCGCGGTCCTCGAGCGCCGCTAATCCACCGGCACAAGAAAGGGGACGGCCCGTCTGGACTGCCCCCTTCGCTTGGTTTATGAACTCCGCTACATCCCCTTGCGCAGGTCGCACACGCCGGCTGCCGCCATCTCGCGCAGCAGCGTCTCGCGATCGCGCGTCACGATCAAATCCAGCGGGAAGTGAATCTCGTCGAGCATCTTGCGCGCGTGATCGAGCTTGCCAATGGCCATGCCAATGTGGGCATCGGTCGACACGCCAATGCCAACGCCCAGCTCGGCGCAGCGCTCGGCGATCTTGCGGCATACGGCCCAATGCTCAGTGTCGGCACCGTGCTCAAGACTATGGTTGTTGATCTCGATAATCTTGTGCTTGGCCTTGGCCGCCAACAGCACCTCGTCGATATCGAACGGCACGCCCGAGCGCCCCGCATGCCCCAGCATGAACACCTTGGGGTGCTCCAGGGCATTGATGTACATCTCGGTCGTCTCGGCGAGCGTCGCGCCTTCGGCAAACTGCGGGTTATGCACGCTTGCCACCAAATAATCCAATTTACGCGTCACCAAATCGAACAGCGAATGCTCACGACTATACGAATCGCCGGCGATATTGAGCGAAACGGGAATGTCCTCGCCAAACAAGCTTCCGTCCAGCGAAACGATATCGGCCTCGGCGCCGCGGAGCACCAGCACGCCGCTCCAAATGCGCGGCCAGATATCCTGGTTAATAAAGAACTGGAAACTGCGCAGGTCATTGGGGCAAGGCGTAACCATCGAGCTTAAATGATCGGCGGAACCGAGCACCTGAAGGCCACGCTCCGCCGCCCAATAGATGTTCTCCTCAATGGTTGAGTACGCATGCGCGGAGAACATCGTATGAGTATGGATATCACAGGAAAGCAGGTAGGGCATCAGGTCTCCTTGTCCAGCATGGCCGTCGCGTATATTCATTGTACGCATAGCTTTCGGCAGTCGTAAAACTGCTTCATCCCAATCACACAACGGCATAGACAACGGGGTCTGGCTTAACACCAAACCCCGTTTCACGTAAAACATTGTAAGCAGAGCGCTTTACTTTTAACGATACTCGTCCGCCAACTGTTTCCAAGCGGGTAGCGAATTGATAATCGTTTCGTAACTCACGCAATAGCCCAGGCGGAACCAACCAGGCATGCCAAAGCTGTCCGAGGGCACCGCAAGCAGCTCATACTTCTTCGCGCGCTCACAGAACGCATTCGCATCGGGCTCCAGTGCCTTCACCCACAGGTAGAATGCACCATCCGGCTCAACATAGGTGTAGCCGTACTCCGCTAGTGCGTCGGTAAGCGCGGTGCGGTTGCGAGCATAGGCCTCGACATCACTCGGCTCATCGATGCAATCGATGATCACGCGCTGGAAGAGCGCCGGTGCACACACGAAGCCCAGCGTACGGGCGGCACCGGCAACGGCGGGCATTAGACGAGCTGCCTGAGGATTCGTATTGGGAACCAGGATCCACCCGACGCGCTCGCCCGGTAGCGAAAGCGACTTGGAATACGAGTAGCACACGATGGTGTGCTCGTAGATCGAAGGCACCCAAGGCACCTCGGCGCCATAGACAATCTCGCGATACGGCTCATCAGAGATGAGCATAATCGGATTCTCGGGATCGCGCTGAGCGTTGGCCTCGCGCAGAACATTGGCCAGTCGCGTCAGCGTGTCGCGTGTATATACGGCACCAGTCGGATTGTTGGGCGAGTCGATGATGACGGCAGCCGTCTTATCGGTAATCACCTTGAGCACGTTACTCACGCTCAGCTGGAACGTATCTTCATCGGCGAGCGCCTCAACACACGTGCAGCCGGCCTTTTCAATCCACACGCGATACTCCGGAAAGTACGGGGCGATAACAACAACCTCATCGCCCGGGTTCGTAACGGCATTGAGCGTGCAGGTGAGCGAAGCCGCGGCACCCACCGTCATAAAGACGTCCTTGCCCTCATAGCTCGTGCCAAAGCGACGGTTGAGCGAGTCGGCGACGGCTGCTCGACATTGCGGCAGACCCGGCGCAGGCGTGTATCCATGCAGCTGGTCGCTCGGCAGCTCCAAGGCCTTCTTAATGGACTCAGCCACGGCGGCAGGTGCCGGAACGCTCGGGTTACCCAGCGAAAAATCGAATACGTTCTCCGCACCGATCTGCGCCTTGCGCTCAAGGCCATAGCTAAAGATCTCACGGATGATGGAGCTTTCCGCACCGCGAGCATACATAGTTTCGTTGATCATCTGTTCCCCTTTCGCATAGGCGCTATTGTACGCTTTAGTCGGGCAAAGCGCCGCAGCAATGTTGATTGGGGACAGACTTAAATGCGTGAAAACGCTCATTTAAGTCTGTCCCCAATCAACGAAGAAAAAGCCTCCGCAGGTTTCCCCGCGGAGGCTTTCGCTACAAGGACTATTTGTCGGCGTCGGTGTTGCCGTCAGCGTTGACGGCATGGTCATCGCCGGCATCATCGGATGCGGCTTCGGCATCCTCCTGCATGGCCGCCTGCGCAAAGGCCGCAGCATCAGCCGCCAGCTCCTCCTCGCTCATGCGAGGCAAGCGCTTCTTGGTCGGCATGCCGGCCGCCTTGGCATTGCGCTCCTCCTTGGCCGCCAGGATATCGCCCTCGCGCTCAAGGTAGGCATCCCACTCATTGCCGAGCAGGGCGTTCACGGCGTCGCCTTCGACGGTCTCGCGCTCAAGCAGCACCTTCGCCATCAGGTCGAGCTGATCGCGACGGGCATCCAGGATCTCGACCGCACGACGATGGGCCTCACGCATAATGCGCTGAACCTCGATATCGATGCGGCGCGCCGTCTCCTCGGAGTAATCCTGGTGATCGGCGTAATCGCGACCAAGGAATACCTGATGCTGCGCCTCACCAAACACTTGCGTACCCAGTTCCTCGCTCATGCCCAGGCGCGTGACCATCTCGCGCGCCATCTTGGTCGCGCGCTCCAGATCGTTGCTCGCGCCCGACGTGATGTCGTCGCACATGAGCTCCTCGGCAACGCGACCGCCCAAGAACACGGCGAGCTCGTCGAGCATCTCGTTCTTGGTCTTGAGGAAGTGATCCTCCTGCGGAAGCTGCAGCGTGTAGCCCAGAGCCTGGCCGCGGCTGACAATCGAAATCTTATGAACCGGATCGGAATGCTCCAGGATGTGGCCCACCAGGGCGTGACCGCTCTCGTGGTAGGCAATCGTGGTGCGCTCGGCCTCGGTCATCACGCGACCCTTGCGCTGCGGTCCGGCAATCACGCGCTCCATCGATTCCTCGACCTCGTCCATCGAGATCACAGAACGATGACGGCGAGCGGCCAGCAGCGCAGACTCGTTGAGCAGGTTCGCCAAATCGGCACCAGTAAAGCCAACGGTCATCTGGGCGAGCTTCTCAAACTTAACGTCCTCGTCCATCGGCTTGTTCTCGGCATGCACGCGCAAGATCTGCTCGCGGCCCTTCACATCCGGACGGTCGACCGTAACCTGACGGTCAAAACGGCCGGGACGCAGCAATGCCGGATCCAAGATGTCAGGACGGTTGGTCGCAGCGATTAGGATGACCGACTCGCTTTCCTCAAAGCCGTCCATCTCGACCAGCAGCTGGTTCAGCGTCTGCTCGCGCTCGTCGTGACCGCCGCCCAAGCCAGCTCCGCGCTGACGTCCCACGGCATCGATCTCATCGATGAAGATGATCGACGGGGCCTGGGACTTGGCCTCCTTAAAGAGGTCACGCACACGGCTGGCGCCGACACCTACGAACATCTCGACAAAGTCGGAACCCGAGATGCTAAAGAACGGCACGCCCGCCTCGCCGGCAACGGCCTTGGCCAGCAGCGTTTTACCGGTGCCCGGAGGGCCAACCAGCAACACGCCACGCGGGATCTTGGCGCCCAGCTTGCGATAGCGATCCGGATCGCTCAAATAGTCACGGATCTCCTCGAGCTCCTCGACTGCCTCGTCCACGCCGGCAACGTCTTCAAACTTGACCTTGGGGCGTGTGGCCTCGTTGGTCTTGGCGTTGGTCTTGCCAAACTGCATGTTCCTGTTGTTGGCGCCCATCATCTGGCGCATAAAGTAGAACATGATGGCGATAAGGGCGATCGTCGGAAGCACACTCATCGCCAAGTCGCCCCAAAAATCGGGATCGTTGGTGTTGACGATGTACTTGGTATCGGGGTGCTCCGCCATGAGCTCGGCAAGCGAATCGGAGCCGACATAGGTCGAGGAGAAGCTCTTGAGCTCGCTCGTATCGCCCTTGTCCTTCTTCGTCTTCCAGTAATGACCCGTCACGCTTCCGTCTTGAACCGTATAGGTCAGATCTTCGACGCGATCCTGCTTGATGGCGCTGACCCTGTCTCTTATACACATCTCCGAGCCCACGAGACATGCGCAGATC
>USHF01000126.1 GCA_900554465.1 uncultured Collinsella sp. | reverse complement strand
TCTGCGCATGTCTCGTGGGCTCGGAGATGTGTATAAGAGACAGGCATCATGTATCGGTGTACCCCCTCACGCTCGAGGAGGGCACGCCGCTCTACCGCATGGCGTGTCGCGACGAGTCGCTCGAGCCCGACGAGGATTTCCAGGCCGCATGCATGGACGTGGCGCGTGATTGTCTGACTGCGGCCGGCTATCACCCGTATGAGGTGGCGAGCTACGCGCTCGACGGCCATGAGTGTGCCCACAACATTGCCTATTGGACCGGACAGGGCTATCTGGGCCTGGGCCGTTCTGCCGCGGGCATGCTCGACGCCGAGGATTTCGACTGTCTTGCAGGTTTGTTCCTCGGCGTGTCTTCTCGAGGCGATGCGCACCGCGTGCGTCTGGTGCAACGCGACGATGCCGCGACGGCGTTTGAGGCCGAGTACCTGACGCATCGCGAGGCGGCAGCCGAGGATCTGATGCTCGCTTGTCGCATGACGCGCGGTCTCGCTTCCGACCTGTTGGTTCGCGCGGCTCGTGTCATCCCTGCCGATGAACTGACAGCGGCTTGTGATCGCGCTCTTGATCTTGGGCTTGCCACTTGGGTGCCCGAGCACGGTGATAACCATGCGGGGCCTACCGTCTCTGTCGATGTCCTCGCTGGCCGCACCTGTGCCCGCCTGGCGCCGACCCACCTAGGTTGGCTCGATGGAAATGTGCTGTTCGAGCTGTTTTGGGGTCTAGCTTAGGCCGCTCGGGTAGAATTACCGCAATATATACGCTGCTGTGAGCAGGAGGTTGCCGCGCATGGCGACGATGAACGAAAAAGATTACTACGAGATTTTGGGCGTCTCCAAGGACGCCACCTCGCGTGATATCCAAAAGGCTTTCCAACAAAAGGCCCGCAAGCTCCATCCGGACGTCAATAAAGAGCCGGATGCCGAGGAGAAGTTTAAAGAGGTTTCCGAGGCCTACGCCGTGCTCTCGGACGAGCAGAAGCGTGCGCGTTACGACGCCATGCGGTCGGGCAATCCCTTTGCCGGTGCACCGACGGCTTCGCCCTATGGCGGCGGTTATGCCGGCAGCGCCGGTTACGGCAATCCCTTTGACGGCGGTTTCCCCTTCGGAGGCGCCTGGGGCCAGCCCCGTCGCGGGCAGGCGGCCTACAACCCCGAGAGTGGCGCCAACGTGGTCGTCGATATCAAGCTCGACGCCAAGGAGGCCAAGAGCGGTGCCCACAAGACCGTTCGATATACCCGCTTTGACACCTGCGGGCATTGTGGCGGATCGGGCTCCGTTTCTTCAGAGCATGCCCACACCTGTCCGAGCTGCGGTGGCCGCGGCCACATCGACGTCGACCTGTCCTTCCTGTTTGGTGCGGGCACGTTCCAGTCGGTCTGCCCCGAGTGCGGCGGTTCCGGTAAGGTCGTGGCCGACCCCTGCCCCGATTGCGGTGGCAGCGGGCGAACCCGTGTGACCTCCGAGCAGACGATTGAGTTTCCTGCCGGCACGCACGATGGCGACGAGGTCCGCATTAGCGGCATGGGCCACGCAGGCACTAACGGTGCCGCGGGCGGCGACCTGGTCGGCCGCGCCCATGTTGAGGCCGAGCGCTTGGAAGGCAAAGCTCGTACTGGCTTTTACCTGATGGGCATTGTGGCGCCGTTTTTGGTGCTGTCGGCCATCTCGGGCGTGTTCTCGGCCTTTGCCATGATGTGCTTTATTCCGTTTGCCATGGGCCTGTTCATGGTGCTCTCGGACGGCGTGCTTCATCGCAGCCTGCTGTGGTGGAAACGCGGCGCGATGCAGTTTGCCAACGGTTTTGCCAACGGCTTCATGTTCGCACTCGTGTCGGTTTGGTTTGCGAGCTGCTCGCAGCGTGCCATGCTTTCGCCGTACGGAATGTACTAACATCAAACCCTCTGTTTGCGGCCGCCCCAGCTTGGGTATAGGACGCACTGTGACAATAATGAAAGTCGGAAGGATTCGGTCGTGTCGGAAAATAGGGATTACTACGAGGTACTTGGCGTCGAAAAGGATGCCGACGCGCGGACGATTAAGCGCGCGTTTCTAAAGAAGGCCCGTACCGTACACCCGGACGTTTCGGACGACCCCGAGGCCGAGGCCAAGTTCAAAGAGCTCAACGAGGCATATTCCGTTCTTTCCGATGAGCAGAAGCGTGCAAACTACGACCGCTACGGCACCGCGGACGGCCCTGGTGGTTCGGGCTATGTCGACATCAACGATATCTTTGGTGGCATGGGCATGGACGACCTGTTCTCGTCGTTTTTTGGCGGCGGTGCCGGTGGTGGTGCCCGCAGCCGTCGTGAGCGTCGTCGCGGACGTGACATGGCCATCTCGCTTTCGGTGACGCTCGAGGAGGCGGCGCTCGGCTGCAAAAAGACGATCAGCTATGATCGCCTTGCTCCTTGCGAGGACTGCAACGGTACCGGTAGGGCCGAGGGTGCACAGGAAAAGCAGTGCAGCCGTTGCCACGGCACGGGCTATGTCACGACGGTCCAGCGTTCGTTCTTGGGCCAGGTCCAGTCCTCTTCGCCTTGCCCCGACTGCCACGGCGAGGGCACGGTTATCGATCATCCCTGCGAGACCTGCGATGGTCAGGGCCGCACGCCTTCCCACGAAAAGATCGACATCGATATTCCCGCCGGCGTTTCGACCGGCCGCCAGCTGCGCGTGAGCGGCTTTGGCGAGGCCGGCCTTCGCGGCGAGCCCTCGGGCGACCTGATCGTCAACGTTCGCGTCGCCGACCACGAGCGCTTTAAGCGCAACGGCGACGACCTGTACCTCGTGAGCGATATCTCGATTGCGCAGGCGGCTCTCGGCTGCGAGATCGAGGTCGAGGGCATTATGCCTGACGAGGTCGTTAAGGTCACGGTCCCCGCCGGCACGCAGTACGGCGACACCGTGAGCGTCGGTAACTTCGGCATGCCCCGCATTGGCGGTGGCGGCTCGCGTGGCCGCCTGGTCGTTCAGCTGCGCGTGCTCGTTCCCACGAGCCTTTCGGCCAAGCAGCGCGACCTGCTCGAGGCCTTCGCCGCCGAGTCCGGCGACGACGTCGCTCCCGGCAAGAAATCGGTTACCGATCGCATCAAGAGTGCCCTCGACGACATCCTCGATTAAGGAGCCCGCGTGCTCGCACCCCATATCTCTGTTGTCAACCTCGGCTGCCGCGTCAACCGGGTTGAGTCTGACCGTATCACTGCCGATCTTATGCGCCTGGGCTTTGCTATTGTGGAGCCCCAGGATGCCGATCTGATCGTAATCAATACCTGTGCCGTGACGGGCGAGGCCGAGGCTAAGACCCGCAAGGCCGTCCGTCATGCGCTGGCCCATCCAAACGAGCCTTATGTGCTCGTGACCGGTTGCGTGGTCAATTTGCATCCCGAGGAGCTGTTGGAGCTCTCGGATCGCGTGATCGCCGAGCCGTCCAAGATTGATGTCGCCGAACGTGTCTGCGAGGTGCTGGGCGTTGAGTCCGATAGCGTTCCCGCCTGCAGCGATGGCGAGGTGGTCGATGCGCTCGGTCGCTCTCGCCTGGGCGTGAAGATCCAGGACGGCTGCAACCATCGCTGCACCTATTGCATTGTGTGGAAGGCGCGCGGCCCCGAGCGCTCCGTGCCCGTCGAGTCCGTGCTTGAACAAGTTCGCGAGGCCCAGGAGGCCGGCGTGCCCGAGGTGGTGCTGACCGGTGTGAACCTGGGTGCCTACGATGGCAAGAGCGCGACCGACGAGCATGTCGAAATCGATGAGCTGCTCGAGGCCATCATGGAGCGCACGACTATTGCGCATGTGCGCATTTCCTCGGTCGAGCCCATGGATATCTCTGAGCGCCTGCTTAAGGTTATGGCGCGCTATCCGCAGCGTATCGCCCCGTTTTTGCACCTGCCCGTGCAGTCCGGCTGTACGGCGACCCTGCATCGCATGGGTCGTCCCTATAGCGCGGAGGCCTTTGAGGACACGGTGCGTATGATTCGCGCCAACTTGCCCCAGGCGTCTCTTTCGTGCGATGTCATCGTCGGTTTTCCTGGTGAGACGGACGAGGAGTTCGAGGAGTCGCTGGCGCTGTGCCGCCGTGTGGGTTTCTCGCGTATGCACGTGTTCCGCTACAGCAAGCGTCCCGGTACCCTTGCTGCCGACATGCCCGACCAGGTGCCGCCCGAGGTTATGGCCGAGCGCAGCCGTCGTATGCGAGACACGGCGCAGGAGCTCGCTATTGCCGATGCTCGTCGTCGCGTGGGCACTGTCGAGCGTGCCGTGCTCGAGTATGGTGACAACCTGACGCTCGGTTCGTTCCATCATGCCCGTCTTGACGATACCTGTGGACTTACAGCCCCGTGCCTGCTCGATGTTGCTATCATCGGAGTCGATGATTCCGGCTTGGTCCATGCGCGCAGGGAGGTCCATGGAAGCCTCGAAGATTAGACTTACCGTTCCCGAGGGAGTTGATCCCTCGCGTGTTTTGGGCGCCGGCGACGGCGTCCTTCGTGCGCTCGAGAGTTTGGTTCGCGCTCACGTGGTCGCCCGTGGCGATAGCATCGCCGTGAGCGGTGACCCGGACGAGGTCGAACTCGTGGCGCGTTTTTTCGAACACGCTTTTCGCGAGGCGGCGGCCGGTCGTACCCTGTCTGCCGACGATGTCTCTCGCTGCCTGGCCGTCTTGCGCGACGGTGAGCACGAGGCTACGTCGCTTCGC
>USHF01000125.1 GCA_900554465.1 uncultured Collinsella sp. | reverse complement strand
GCATGTCTCGTGGGCTCGGAGATGTGTATAAGAGACAGGTTGAGGTCGATGAAGAAGCGGCGCATCTGCGTGGCCACAAGCATGCCCTTGTACACGATGGTGCGCGAGCTCATGGAGCACACATAGAAGATCTTGTCGCGCAGGGCAAACTCGGCGTCGGCCTTCTTCTCGATGGTGCGGCGGCACACGTACAGACGGCGCTCGAAGGCGTCGCCGGCGGGCGTGTCGTCGGGGCGGCCCAGGAAGGCCTGCAAGATGGTGGGCATGCAGGCGCGGGCCGTCTCGCCCAAGTCGTGCGGGTCGACGGGCACCTCACGCCAAAAGAGCAGCGGCACGCCGGCCTCGGCGCAGCCTTCCTCAAATACGCGTCGGGCATCCTCTACGCCCTTGTCGTCCTGCGGGAAGAACAGCATGGCCACGCCGTAGTCGCCCTCTGCCGGCAGAATCTGGCCGCACTTTTGAGCCTCTTTACGGAAAAAGTGATGCGGAACCTGGAACAGGATGCCGGCACCGTCGCCGGTGTTCTTCTCGAGTCCCGTGCCACCGCGGTGCTCCAAGTTGACCAGAATGGACAGCGCATCGTCCAGAATCTGGTGATGGCGCTCGCCGTTGATATCGGCAAGCGCGCCGATGCCACATGCATCGTGGTCGAATTCGGGGCGATAAAGGCCCTGCTGCCGAACGGAATCTGCCTGCATCGCGATCCTCCCCTAGATATTTAGACAGTCAGTTGAATAGGCATACTAGGAGCATCGCCGGCCCGTTGTGTTTCCCACCCGTTTCGAAACAATCGCGTAACGCGCGCCCTACGAGTGGACACCGCCGACCTCAAGGGCGACAACAAGGGCCCCAAGTTCGGCCTGCAAGCTCACCGCTTCAAACATCTCAATCTGTAACAGGAAGACCAAATATCCATCCCTAGTTGTTACAGATCAAGACATTTCGGCAGCCCCCTTCATCATCCTATTCAAATACAGCAATTTTGTTAGTCTTGGTTAACTTCGAGCCTAAAACGGGTATCCTTTGCGGAGTCAAACAAACAGCACGCAGGAGCGCAGCATGATCAACCATCTCAAACATCATTTTGGCTCCCGACGCACCGGCGATCACGGAGGTCTAGACATCGCGCGGCATATCGGCCCCGGGCTGCTCGTGACCGTCGGCTTTATCGACCCGGGCAACTGGGCCTCCAATATGGCCGCGGGTTCGCAGTTTGGCTACGCGCTGCTGTGGATCGTCACGCTGTCCACGATTATGCTCATCGTGTTGCAGCACAACGCGGCACACCTGGGTATCGCCACGGGCATGTGTCTTGCCGAGGCCACGACGCGCCACCTGCCCCGCCTCGTCGGGCGTGTGATACTCGGCAGCGCATATCTAGCCACGATCGCCACCGCCATGGCCGAAGTCCTGGGCGGTGCAATCGCGCTTCAAATGCTCTTTGGGCTGCCCGTGCGCGCTGGCTGCGTCATCGTGGCGACAGTATCGATGGCGATGCTCATGACGAGCTCCTACAAGCGCGCCGAACGCTGGATCATCGCCTTCGTAGGCGTGGTAGGACTCTCGTTTTTGGCCGAGCTTGCACTAGTCAAGGTCGACTGGCCGCAAGCCACCACAAGCTGGATCACACCCAGTATGCCCACCGGCTCGGCCGCGATTATCGTAAGTGTCCTAGGCGCGGTCGTTATGCCCCACAACCTCTTCCTGCACTCCGAGGTCATCCAATCCATGCACTTCGAAGGCCAAGGCGAGCAGGTTATCGAGGAACGTCTGCGCTACGAGCTCTTCGACACGCTCTTTTCGATGGGCGTGGGCTGGGCGATCAACTCGGCCATGGTCATCCTGGCCGCAACGACCTTCTTTGCGCACGGCATTGTCGTAGACGACCTCGCCGTCGCAGCGGCCACGCTCTCCCCCATTCTGGGCCCGGCAAGCTCAACCATCTTTGCGGTGGCGCTGCTGTTTGCAGGCATATCGAGCAGCGTGACAGCGGGCATGGCGGCGGGAACCATCACCGCGGGCATGTTCGACGAGGAATACGACATCCACGACCGACATTCCTCGATCGGGGTGGCGGCCTGTTTCGTCGGCGCAGTGGCGGCGTGCCTGGTCGTCCCGAATCCTTTTGAGGGTCTCATCTGGAGTCAGGCGCTGCTGTCGCTTCAGTTGCCGATCACGGTCTTTGTGCTCATACGGCTCACCAGTTCACGCCGCGTCATGGGCAAATACGCCAACTCGCGCCCGCTCAACGCACTGCTCGTAGGGATCGGCGTCATCGTGACGATTCTCGACATCGTGCTGCTAACGGGGATGTAATTGGGATGGCGTGACTGTCCAGATATAACGTCTCAATCTGTAACACGTGAGGCCGTTTTAAACCGTCAGATAAATCAAAAGGGTCCCGGCCGGGATATCCGACCGAGACCCTTGGACAGAGCTATGTGTTGCTGCAAGTCGTGTGTCTACGAGCTACTCCTCGACGAGCTCAAACTGATCGGGACCGACGCCGCAGACCGGGCACACGTAGTCCTCGGGCAGCTCGGGCGTGTCGACCTCAACCTCGTAACCGCAAACGATGCACACAAACTTATACGTCTTCTTCTCCTCAGCCATGATGTTCTCCTCTCGAACGCGACTGGTGATGTACTTCGTTTATTAGTATAGATTCTCAATAATATAATGCAAGTATTTTTACAACATTTCTAGCCTTGATACGACGAAGCTTTGGGCGGCGTCTTGCCCTTCAAGACCTTGTGATAGTAGTCATAGGTCAGCGGGGCCTCGCCGCTCAAGCGCTCGGCATCCTCCACCTCGCCGATAAAGAGCAGGTGCGTGCCCACATCCACGGTATCAATCAGACGGCAGCTAAACAGCGCCGCCGCGTGCTCGGGCACATAGGGCATGCCCAGCGCGGTCTCGCGGGTCTCGTATTTGGCAAACTTGTCGTAATCGCTGCTGGTGCGGAACCCAAAGTTACCGATGTAGAGCATATCGGCGGTCTGATCGATCACGGTCAGCGCGAACGCTTTGGCCGATGCGATGACACCCGAGGTGACGTTGTCCTTGTTCACGGCAATCGAGATGCGCGGCGGCATGGACGTCACCTGCACCGCTGTGTTGATAACGCAGCCGGCACGCAGCCCGTCTGCCGCAGCGCTCACCACGTACAGACCGCTCGGCATGGTAAAGAACGCAGTTTTGTCCATAACGATCACTCCCCTAACCCGGGTTGGAACCTCATGGATGTATGTACCCACAAAAAAGGCGACGCCCATACCGAACGCCGCCTTTGAGACATATGTGTCAGAACAGTAAGCAAGATGGAACGCCCGCAGTTGCGGTGAAATAGGGACTGAATAGCCCCTCAAACAGGCAAAACAGTCCGTATTCCACCGCAACTTATGAAGGACGTCAGCGATTACGCTCCTTAAGCGCGCGGTCGATCTCGCGTTGGACATCACGCTTGGCCATATCCTCGCGCTTGTCGTAGAGCTTCTTGCCGCGGCCCAGACCCAGCAGCAGCTTTACGCGGCCGTCGGTATTAAAGTAGAGCTCCAACGGAACCAGCGCATAACCACGGTTGCGAAGTTTGCCGTCAAGAAAGTCGATCTCCTTACGGTGCAGCAGCAGACGACGCCGACGGTCGGGATCGCGATTCCACACGCCACCATGGCTATAAGGGTGGATATGCAGGCCGACGAGCCAGCACTCCCCGCCGCGGATCAGCGCGAAGGTATCGGTGATCTGGCAGGCGCGCTCGCGAATCGACTTGACCTCGGTGCCGCTCAGTTCAATGCCGCACTCAAAAGTCTCATCGATAAAGTACTCGTGATGTGCCGAGCGATTCTTGGAAATGAGCCTGCGCTCGCGCTTACTGGGCATCGCCGGCCTCCTTGACGCCGTCGGCTCCCTTGTCGGCGCCTGCGCGCTTTGCTTTGCGCTCGGCGTTGAGCTCGGCATCGCTTTCGCGCACCAGCTTAATAATCGCCGCGCAGGCCTCCTCGCCCACCAAGTCGCGGGCACGGACCGTCAGGCGCGTCGCCTCCTGCTTGTCGCCGTCACTTGCAGCATCGGTCGCGCACATAATCAGGCAGATGCCAATCTCGGCCGAAGGCGAGGTCGGCACGCCCTGCAGGGCGAGCTCACCCATCACGTGGTCGTCGCTCTCATCAGCGGCATCCGGATAGGTGGTATGGATCTTATTGAGCAGGCGCGTCGTATGCGCATCATTGGGCGCTAGGCGCAGCGCCAGACGCGCGCAGCCCACGGCAGCCGAAACGTTCTCGGTCTCGGGCTCCAAGAAGTACTGACCTAGATTGGCGTAAGCGCGGGCGGCGCACTTACCGTCGCTCGCGCGCTCCAGTACCGAGAACGAGAGCGATGCCCACTCCTGCTTGTCCTCGAGCGCGCGGAACAGCTCGGCCAGGTCCAAGCGATAGTTGCAGTTCATGGGATCCCAACGCACGGCCTGCATCAGGGCATTCCGAGCACTCACATAATCCTGCTGACGAATGTAGGCAAACGCCATGTCGGAATACAGACGATCAAAGGGCACCTCGACCTGCACCAGCTCGCGCGGATCCTTTTCCACGCGACGGTAGGCCAGACGCTCAAACTTGCTATCGAAGCTAAAGTACTGACGGTTCTCCTCCGTCTTGCACTCAGCGTCGATATACTCCTGTCTCTTATACACATCTCCGAGCCCACGAGACATGCGCAGATCTC
>USHF01000124.1 GCA_900554465.1 uncultured Collinsella sp. | reverse complement strand
CTTCTCGGCCTCGACAAAGGCCTTAGGCTTGCGACCGCGACGGTGCGGGCGCAAAGCCGGATCGACAACGGGAACTTCGCTGGCCTCGACAGGCGCAGCGGGCTCAACAGACGATGCACCCTCCCCTGCCGCGGAACGGACCGAAGCCTCAGTGGGCTCGGGGACTACCTGTTCCGCAACCTGCTCGGCCTTAGCAGCCGTGCGACGGCGTGTGCGCGGTGCCAGCTTCTCGGTCGGCTGGTCGGCGGCAGGAACCTCGGTGGCGGCAGGGGTCTCGAGTACAGACGGAGCTGCAAGCTCGGTCAGAGCCGCGGCCTCGCGCTCGGCAGCACGACGGCGGGCGCGCACCACCTGAGCCTCGCTAATCTGCGCCAACGCACGTGCCTGCGCGACCTCATCGGAAATCGGCGCCGAGGAGTCAGCTGCAACGGTGAGCTTGGCGCGCGTCGTGCGCGTGGTACGGCGCTTTGGCTTGGTGACCTCCTCGCCGTCAGCGGCAGGCTTGGCCGTGCGGCGCGTGCGCTTGGGCTTTGCCGGAGCAGCCTCCTCACCAGTTGCAGGCACGGCCTTCTCAGCCGCTACAGGCATAGGCGTCGAAGCAGCCTTAGGCGTCTCAGGAGCCGAGGCTTGCGCGGGCGCCGCGACCTGGTCCGACGCAACCGGTGCAGCGGGAGCGGCCTGCGTCGTCGTTATTTCGTTTTCTTGCTGTTGATCAGACACAGTGTTTGCTCAACTTTCTTTTCAAGCCCTGTGATCACATGCTCCCTGCATAAACCTTCAGGGCGGCTAAACAGTCTAGTTCCGTTCAAAACGACGGACATCATTGATCTGTATCGAGATGATTGCGTCAACTACGCAGCGTTAGTGTAACACAACCGCCGCCACCTGCAACTTAGTCATTGGGGACGTTCTTAAACGACTAGTCAAAAGGGACACTCTTTGTTTGCCACCCACAAATCTGACTGCCTCCGCCAAAACTATGGCGGTTTACTACGATGAATCGCTCAACCGCGACCACTCCGAAACTTGTTGAACTAAAACCGCAGGTAGATGCCTTGCACTTTTTAGCAAAAAGCCGGCGTGGTTAGAATTCCTCAATTCGTCGTAGTAAACCGGCATAGTTTCGTATTTCTAGCAGCTCCAAATTCATCAATACGTCGGCGTTTGCGAAAAAAGCCCGACCTCCGTGGGAGATCGGGCTTATAGGCCTCAGTTAAACCAAACCTACACGGTCAAATGACCCGCAGGTTACATCTGCTCGGGCGCGGAAACGCCAACGAGGGTGAGCACCAGGGCGAGCGTCACGCGGACGGCATCGCAAGCGGCCAGACGGGCACGCGAAAGCTCAGGGTCGACGGGACGGCCCTCGCTCGGCAGCACCTGGCATGCAGCGTAGAAGCTGTGGAAGTCACCGGCGAGTTCCTCGGCAAAGTGGGTCAGACGGAACGGGGCGCGATCGCGAGCACAGCTGGCGATCAGGTCGGTGAGCTCGTTGAGCTTGCGCGAAAGGGCGAGCTCGGTCGGGTCGGTCAGCAGCGAGTAATCGACGTTCTCACCGATGGCCTTGGCGGCAACGGCCTTCATGCCCATCTCGTCGGCCTGCTCGGCGGTAACGTCGGCGGCACGGCGCAGGATGGAGCACACGCGGGCGTGAGCATACTGCACGTAATAGACCGGGTTGGAGTTGTCGCGCTTCTTAACGGCCTCGATGTCGAAGTCGACCATCTGGTTGGAGCTCTTGGAGATGAGCGTGTAGCGAGCGGCATCGGAGCCAACCTCGTCGACGAGCTCCTGAAGGGTCACCATGGTGCCCTTGCGCTTGGACATACGGACGGGCTTGCCGTTACGCAGCAGGTTGACGAGCTGGCCCAGTAGAACCTCGAACTTGCCGGGGTAACCCAGAGCGTCGCAGACGCAGCGGACGCGCTCGATGTAACCGTGGTGGTCGGCGCCCCAGATGTCGATGACGTGGTCGACGCGCTGGAACTTATCCCAGTGATAGGCGACGTCGGAGGCGAAGTAGGTGTACTCGCCGTCGGACTTGATCAGGACGCGGTCCTTGTCGTCGCCCAGATCGGTGGAGCGGAACCACAGGGCGCCGTCCTTGGTGTAGAGGTAGCCCATCTTGTCGAGCTTCTCAAAAGCGCGGTCGACGGCGGAGGTGCCGGCGGTCTCGCCCTCGGTGTCCTTCACATACAGCGAGCGCTCGGAGTACCAACGGTCAAAGTCGCAGTTGACGGCGTGGCAGAGGTCGCGCATGTTGTCGACCATCTTCACGTAGCCGCGCTCACGGAAGCTCTCCATACGCTCCTGCGGATCGGCGTCGACCCACTTGTCGCCGTCGGTGCGCCAGAACTCGGCGGCCTCGTCGATGATGTAGTCGCCGCCGTAAGAGTCCTTGCCCAAGGTCTCGGCAAAGTTGTCCTGATACGGATGGGTCTCGGGGTGCTCGTCGTTCTCGTCGGCAACAAAGGCGTCACGGTCGGCGATCAGCAGCTTGTGAGCCTCGTCGATATCAACGCCCTGCTTGGCGATGATGTCGGCAAGCTGCATATAGCGCGTGCTGATGGAGTTGCCGAAGGTGTTCATCTGAGAGCCGTGGTCATTGATGTAGAACTCACGCTGGATGTCGTAACCGGCGTGGTCCATGACGCGGCAAAGGGAGTCGCCCAGAGCGGCCCAGCGGCCGTGACCAATGTGCATGGGGCCGACGGGGTTGGCGGAAACGAACTCGACCTGGGTCTTCAGGCCACCACCGACGTTGGACTTAGCGAAGTCCATGCCCTTCTCGCGAGCCTCGCCAAAGATGGCATTCTTGACGGCAACGGAGAGGTAGAAGTTGATGAAACCGGGGCCTGCGATCTCAACCTTCTCGATCGCGGGATCCTCGGGCATATGGGCAACGATGGCCTCGGCGATCTTGCGCGGGGCGCAGTGGGCCAGCTTGGCGGACTTCAGGGCCATGGTAGAGGTCCACTCGCCATGAGAAGTGTCAGCCGGTCGCTCGATAGCGCAATCGTCAAGTTCAAATGCGGAAAGGTCGCCGGCCTCCTGGGCCGCAGCAAGCGCAGCGCGTACCAGCTCTTCAATCTTCTCGGGCATAGATCCTCCTTGTGTTAAAGCCCCCGAGCTCTTGGTCACTCGTAGGGCAAAAGCCAGAGTTTGTAGCACTCTATCACAAGCGAGGGGCACTGTCGCAGGGTAAAGCCAATCGAAATTGCATATGCACAAAATTGACTACAGCTTGTATGGAGTCACTCAAAGATGCCGGTCTGCCTGCAGATTATGCACGCGTTGAAAATGCATAAAGGTGTGAATGAGCTGTGTCTTTTATCGAATACTCTTACCTATCAGAGTTGTGTGCTTTTCCTGCATAAAGCGAGGATTTGCGCACGTCAGCGTGTTATTCTAGACATACGTAAATTCGTATAAGTTGGAGGTAGCATGTTCTCAATCGGTCAACACGTCATTCATCCGGGTCAGGGAGTCTGCACCGTCGTCGGTTTTAGGGACGACACGCCGCAGCCCATGTTGTTGCTCGAGGCCAAGCAAGGGCATGCGCAGACAATCCTTATGTACCCCGTGGCGCAGGCCGACCGTCTGCATGCCGCCATCTCTCAGCAAGATGCCGAGCATCTGCTGAGCCACTATGACGAGCTGGAGTGCGACACCTTTACCGAGCGCAACAGCTCGCTTGAAGAGACACACTTTAAGCAGCAGCTCAAGCTGGGCGCGCCCGAGACGGTCCGCGTGGCAAAGACCATGATGCACCGCATTCGCCAGGCCGAGGAAGCCGATAAAAAGCCCAGCTCTTACTATATGCGTGTACTCAAGGAAGCCAAGCGCCGCTCCATCGAGGAGTTCGCCGTGGCATTGGGCGTCACCGAGGAGGCCGCCGAAGCCCGCCTAGCCCAAGCCGCCCTCAACTAACCCATCCGCGCCAAAAACCACCACAAAGGGGACAGGCACCTTTGTGGTGGTTTTTTCGTTCTAGTCGTTCTAGTAGTATTCATTCTTAGCGATACCTGCGAGCACAAGGAGTCTTTTATGGCAGAGCCACTTTCCGCCGGAATCACCCGCGACCGTGCGTTCGAATTGCTCAACGAGCACAATAAGGACCCGTTCCACATCACCCACGGCGAAACGGTCGAGGGCACCATGCGCTACTTTGCGCGCGAGTTCGACCCCGAGAACGAGGAGTTTTGGGGCATCGTCGGTCTGCTGCACGACCTAGATTGGGAGGAGCATGAGGACGACCCCATGAACCACACCATCTATGCGGCCGAGATCCTTGAAGGCGAGGGCGCCTCTCCCGATCTCATTCGCGCCATTCAGACGCACACGTCGGACTTCAACACCTCGCTGCCCAAGCCCGAGCTGCAGATGGAAAAGATCCTGTTTGCCTGCGACGAGCTCACCGGCTTGATCGGTGCTGCCGTCATCATGCGTCCGAGTAAGAGCGTCATGGACTTTACGACCAAGTCGCTCAAGAAAAAGTTCAAGGACAAGCGCTTTGCCGCCGGCTGCTCGCGCGACGTGATTACGCAGGGTGCCGAGATGCTGGGCTGGGAGCTCCCCGAGCTCTTCGACCGTACCATCGCGGCCATGCAGTCCTTCGCCCCCGACCGCGACACCTTTCAGGCTTAATTCCAAAACCACCACAAAGGGGACAGTGAACTGCGCCCCGAAACTTGGACTGAATAAATAGCGACTACGCCGCAAGGGCC